>CANQCQ010000033.1 GCA_947589725.1 uncultured Bacilli bacterium
AGTTACTTGGGAGTTTAGAAGAAGCTCTTTCATATGGAGCAAATACTTTTATGTTTTATACTGGAGCTCCACAAAATACTACTAGAAGTAAAATAGATAAAGAACTTTCAATAAATGCACAAAAGCTTATTAAAGATAGAGGAATGAATATTCAAAAAATAGTTGTTCATGCTCCTTATATTATTAATTTAGCAAATCCTACAGAAGATAAATTTAATTTTTCTGTTAGATTTTTACAAGAAGAGATTAAAAGATGTATGCAACTTGGTATTAAATACTTAATACTTCATCCTGGAAGTCATGTTGGATTTGGAATAGATGCAGGATTAAATAGTATTGTGAAAGGATTAAATACTATTTTTGAAAATACAAAAAGTGATGTTGTAATATTACTTGAGACAATGGCTGGTAAAGGTAGTGAATTAGGTTCTAATTTAGAACAATTAGAATATATAATTAAAAATTGTAATTATCCTAATAACTTAGGTGTTTGTCTAGATACTTGTCATTTGTTTGATTCTTCTGTTGATTTGTGTGAATTTGATAAATACTTAGACTTATTTGATAAAAAAATTGGAATTAATAAAATTCAATGTATACATATAAATGATAGTAAAAATCCAATTGGTTCTCACAAAGATAGACATGAAAATATAGGATTTGGAAATATTGGTTTTGATACACTTCTTAATATTATTTATAATAAGAGATTAGAAGATATTCCTAAGATATTAGAAACTCCTTATATTGATAAAATATATGCTCCTTATAAATATGAAATTAAGATGATTAAAGATAAGAAATTTGATAAAGATTTAATTAGCAAAATAAAACAAGGTTAAATAATATTTTTAGCCTTGTTTTCTTTATAAATATCATGAATAATTTTATATAAGTCTTCTCTTACTAATGGTTTTAATTTTTGAATTGTTTTTTCATTCTCTAACAAGTCTTTATAATTATCCATTATAAAATTATATATAAGTTGAATTTCATCTTTATTTACTTCTATATTATTTGCTTTTGCATATTCTTTTATATGTTCTGGACATAAAAAATGAATATATTTTAAAACCTTATCTTTATACACTGTTATCACCTCTAATTAAATTTATGAAATAGTTTTAAAAATATGTGATAAACTAATAAAGGAGGTTGAAAAACCATGCGTAAAAAGAAAAAAGTTATATCTAAAAGAAAAGGTATTAATTATGATTACGTAGTACAAAATAGATTTTTAGTTTTTAAAGTAGTAGTTCTATTTTTATTTATTATATTAGGTGTAAAACTTATAAATGTCATGGTTAAAGATCATGATTTATATACTGATAAGATTGATGTATTAACTTATAAAGTTGTTGAAGGTGAGAGTACTCCTAGAGGTAGAATTCTTGATAGAAATTATAATGTAATAGTTGATAATATTGCGGTTAAGACAATTACTTTTAAAAAAATTAAGGGTCTTAGTACTAAGAGGATGCTTGAGTTAGCAAGTACTGTTGTTGATCATGTTTTTATTGATACTTCTCATACTACTAGTAGAGCTAAGAAAGAATATTATGTTGCGAAAAATAGTGAGGAATGTAAAAAGTTAATTACTAAAAAAGAGTATGATAAATTAGATCAAAAGAAGTTATCTAGTACTGATATTTATGAATTAAAAATTAGTAGAGTTAATGATGAGATGTTAAGTAAGTTAGATGATAAACAGATACAAGAAGCTGAATTATATAATTTAATGAATAATGGTTATAATTATTCAACTAAAACTATAAAGAGTAATGTTAGTGATGAAGAATATGCTTATATTAGTGAAAATAATGCTAATTTAGAAGGTTTTAATACAAGTATTAATTGGGAGAGAACTTATCCTTATGGTGATACTCTTAAATCAATTCTTGGTACGGTGTCAAGTTCTAAACAAGGAATTCCAGCTGAGGAGAAAGAGTATTATTTAAGTATGGGATATTCTTTAAATGATCGTGTTGGATTAAGTTATCTTGAAAAGGAATATGAAAGTTATCTTCGTGGAGAAAAATCAACTTATGAAGTTGTTAGTTCTACTGAGACAAAATTATTAAAAGAAGGTAGAAGAGGTAATGATATTGTTTTAAGTATCGATATTAATCTACAACAACAAGTAGAGTCTATTATTGCAGAACAATTAAAGAGAGCTAAGACTGAAGCTAATACAGAGTATTATGATCATTCTAGTGTAATATTACAAGATCCAAATACTGGAGAAATTTTAGTAATGGCATCTAAAAAACTCGTAAATGGAGAAATAGTTGATAATGTTCGTAGTATTTTAACTTCTCCTATTACTCCCGGAAGTGTTGTAAAAGGTGCTTCTATGTTAGTTGGATATAATACTGGAGCTGTTCATTTTGGAGAATATATATTGGATGAATGTATTAAAGTTGCAGGAGTTGCTCAAAAATGTTCTTCTAGAACTTTAGGTAGAATAGATGATATTACGGCTTTAGCTAAATCTAGTAATGTTTATCAATTTAAAATTGCTATTCGTGTAAATGGACAAGAATATTTTAAAGATATGAAGATGAATTTTAATCAATCTGCTTTTGATACTTATAGAAATATGTATCATTCCTTTGGTCTTGGAGTTAAAACTGGTATTGATTTGCCAGTTGAAAGTAATGGTTATGGTGCGAAAGAAGATAAAGCTGCTGGTAATTTATTGGATTATGTAATGGGTCAATATGAAACATATACTCCATTGCAATTATCTCAATATATATCAACGATTGCTAATGGTGGTAGTAGAATGCAAACTCACCTTCTAAAAGAAGTACATAAGTCAACTGATTCTGCACAGTTAGGAGAGATTATTTACTCATACAAAAGTAATATTTTAAATAAAATTGATACTAAAGAAGAATATATGAATAGAGTAAAAGAAGGATTTTATGCAGTAGTTCATAGAAGTGATGGTTATGGTAGAGGATATGTTGATGATAAGCTAAATGCAGCTGGAAAAACTGGTACATCACAAAGCTTTATTGATACCGATTCAAATGGTGTAATTGATACGGAAACTATTACATCATCATTCGTAGGATATGCTCCTGCAGATAATCCAAAAGTAAGTATAGTTGTAACTTCACCAAACTCATCACATCCTAATTCTGCTTATGACTATGCATCTTTAGTAACACTTAGAATAACAAAAGAAGTAATGAATAAATACTATGATATGTATTATTAATTATTTAATTAAGCATATAATAAATTGTAAAAACTTAAATAGTTCTTGATATTTTTAGATAAATTTGCTAAAATATAGAAGTCATTTGTAAAAGAAGTAAAATTCTTTTGCGTTTTAAAAATTATTTGATATAATACCAATAGATGTAAGGGAGGCATAAAAAATGGCTAAAGTGGGAAATAGACAAATGAAAACTCTAGTTTGTAGTGAATGTAAAGAAGAAAACTACAGAGATGAAAGAAATGTAAGAAATACTACAGAACGTCTTGAATTAAATAGATATTGTCCTAGATGTAGAAAACATACAGTACATAAGGAGAAAAAGTAAAATAAGCTAATCACTTATTTTTTTTGAAAAGGAGTGTAATAAATGATCAGTACTAATGATTTAAAAAATGGAATTACAATTGAGTATGAAGGAGCAATTTATGTTGTTTTAGAAACTCAACATGTTAAACCTGGAAAAGGTGCTGCTATTGTAAAAGCTAAACTTAAAAACTTAAGAACTGGAGCAATCTTTGAACAAACATTTAATGCGGGAGTAAAGGTTGCTACTGCAAGAATTGAAAAACAATTAATGCAATATTTATATAATATGAATGATATATATTATTTCATGAATATGGATAGTTATGAACAATTAGAATTACAATCATCACAAATTGGTGATCAAGTTAAGTTCTTAAAGGAAAACTTAGAAGTATATATAACATCATTTGAAGGAGAAGTATTAGGTTTAGATTTACCAGATAAAGTAGAACTTGTAATTACACATACAGAGCCAGCTGTTAAAGGAAATACAACTAATAATGCATTAAAAGATGCAGAATGTGAAACTGGTTTAAATGTTCGTGTACCTTTATTTATTGAAGAAGGAGAAAAAATTATAGTTTCTACATCAGATGGAAAATATGTATCAAGAGCATAAAGATATGCTCTTTTTTTCTTTCTTATTAAATTTGTTTGTAGTATAATAATCTTGAGAAAGTTAATAGGAGAATGGAGTATCAATATGGCAAAAAGAAAGAAAAAGAAACAAGAAAAAAAAGATTTTCAATTAGATGCTCAAATATATGGAGTAATATTAATGCTTGCTTCTATTTTAGGACTTGGTAAATATGGTCCAGTTGGTAGAGCAATTACTTCATTTAGTTTGTTTTTAGTTGGTTCACTTTATATACCACTACTTGTAGTATTTTTAATTGTTGGTGGATATTTATTATTTAAAAGAGAATGGCCAGATTTTTTCTCTCAAAAATTAGTAGGAATTTATTTGTTTACTGCTGGTCTTTTAATATTGATGCATGAACAATTTGTTATAGTTAATCATTCAAATATAATGGCAACACTTCAAGATACTATTAATCAATTGATGCTAGCAATGCATGAAATTATGGAATCTGGGACTTTAAATGATTGGTTAGGAGTTGGCGGTGGAGTAATTGGTGGAGGATTTTCTGCTGTTTTTGCTAAGCTATTTTCAATTACTGGAATGCAGATTGTTTCATGGGTATTTATGGTAGTAGGTGTATGCTTATTTACAAGTTTTTCAATTGTAGACTTTATAAAAGATCATGTTAATGTCATAAAAGAAAAAAATAAAGGAAAACAAGAACCTACAGAAGATATTGTTAAACAACCATTTGATGATAAGAAGCCAATTATTCATAATAGTAATGATCAAGTAAAAATTACAACCATCGAAGATTTGAAGAAAAAACCAGTTGAAGATAATAATACTTCTTTAGATACTACTGTTGATACTGTTTCTAAAAATCAGGTTAATTCTTCTTATAAACTTCCTTCATTGGATTTATTGAATAAACCTAAGAAAATAGATAATTCTAGTGATAATGCTCAAGTTTCTGATAATATTCAAGCTCTTGAACAAGTATTAAAAGATTTTGGTATTGTAGCTAAAGTTGTAGAAGTTCACATTGGTCCTTCTGTTTCTCAATATGAGTTAGAGGTTGCTAGTGGAACCAGAGTAAATAAGATTACTTCAATAAATCGTGAGATAGCTTTGTCTTTAGCCAAAAAAGATGTAAGAATTGAAGCCCCCATCCCTGGAAAAAAGACTGTTGGTATTGAATTTGCAAATGAAAAATCTAATCCAGTTTCCTTTTATGAAATTATGGCTAGTAGTGAAATTCAAAATTCTTCTAACAAATTACTTGTTCCTTTAGGAAAGACGATAATGGGTGAGATTCAAACATGTCCAATTAATAAAATGCCACATTTACTTATCGCTGGTACTACTGGTTCTGGTAAATCAGTTTGTGTAAATGGAATAATTTGTTCAATTTTAATGCGTGCTCGACCTGATGAAGTTAAACTTATTCTAGTTGATCCAAAAGTTGTAGAATTATCTGTATATAATGGTATTCCTCATTTAATGTGTCCTGTTGTTACAGATCCTAAACAAGCTTCAATAGCGTTACAACGTAGTGTTGCGGAAATGGAAAAAAGATATCAAATGTTTAGTAATACTACAACAAAAAATATTGAAGGTTATAATGAATATGTTGAAAAATATAATAGAGGTAAAAACGATAGTGAAAAGCTAGATAAAATGCCTTATTTAGTAATTATAATTGATGAGTTGTCTGATCTTATGATGGTAGCAGCTAAGGAAGTTGAAGACTCAATTCTTCGTATTACTCAGAAAGCTCGTGCCGCTGGTATTCATTTAGTAGCCGCAACACAAAGACCATCAACTGAAGTTATTACTGGTTTAATAAAAGCAAATATTCCATCTCGTATTTCCTTTGCGGTTGGTTCGGGAATAGACTCTCGTACAATTTTAGACCAAGTTGGTGCTGAAAAGTTATTGGGTAAAGGTGATATGCTATATCTTCCAATAGGACAAAATAATCCTACTCGTACTCAAGGCTCATTTATTACTGATGATGAAATTGGAAGATTAATTAAGTTTACTTCTGAACAACAAGAAGGTAACTTATTTAGTGAAGAATTCTTAAACTTAGATGCTAAGGCAGAAAATAATGAGAAAAAAGATTTAGATGATGATGAGCAAGCAGTAGGAGATCCGGGAGAAGATTTATATGACCAAATAGTAGAATTTGTCATTAGAAAACAACAAGCTTCAGTTTCTCTTATTCAAAGAAAATTTAAAATAGGATTTAATAAAGCTGCCAATATGATAGATTTACTCGAAGAAAATGGAATAATAGGTCCACCAACAGGAAATTCTAAACCTCGAGCAGTCTTAGTATCTTTTGCTGACAATTGCGATGAACAAGGAGAAAATCCAACGGAAGAAGAATAACTTCTTCTTTTTTATTTTAAGTGTTATAATAAATTGTGAAGTATTTTTAAAAATAATTTATTAATAATTAGATATACTAATATTTAGAGTGGAGTGAAAAGAATGAAATATACAAATAAAAATATGGGTTCTTATAATGTACATTTAATTAATACTGATAAATATAAAACTATTACTGTTAGAGTTAGTTTTAGAAGATTAATAAAAAAAGAAGAAATTACTATTAGAAATGTTTTGTCTTCTCTTTTAGTTCAATCTACTAAGAAATATAGTTCAAAAAAAGATATGATTATTCAAGCAGAAGAGTTATATTCTGCTAAATTAAGTGTCGATAATAGTAGATTAGGAAATTATGTAAATACGATGTTTACTCTAAATGTATTAAATGATAAATATACTGAAGAAGGTAATTTTAATAAAGCTTTAGAATTTTTAAATGATGCAATATTTAATCCGGATGTAGAAAATAATGAATTTTCTAATAAAAACTTAGATATTGTTATGTCTAGAACTAAAGCTAGTTTATCTAGTATTAAAGAGTCTCCTAATACTTATAGTATTGTTAGAGCTTTAGAAGTATTTGATAAAGATTCACCACTTGCCATTAGGATGATGGGATATTTAGAAGATTTAGAAAAAATAAATGGTAAAGTTCTTTATGAATATTATCAAGATATGATTAATAAAGACTTTGTAGATATAGCTGTCATTGGAGATATAGATGAAGAAAAAGTAACTCAAGAAATTAAAAAATATTTTAAATTACGTATACTAAAAAAACAAAAGATAGATGTTTATTTAAAAAATAAACAACCTAGAAAGAAAAAATTAATTGCGAAAGAAACAATAGATACTACACAATCGCAAGTAAATGTAATATGTAGGTTAGGTAAATTAAATAATTATGAAAAAAATTATGTTTTACCTATGTTTAACATAATATTTGGAGGAGGAAGTGATTCCAAATTATTTAAAATAGTAAGAGAAGAATATTCTTTATGTTATACGATATATTCTAGACCTAAAAAATTAGATAATATATTATTAATTAAAACTGGTATAAATAGAGATAATTATTCTAAGACTTTAAAATTAATTGAAAAGATTTTATTAGATATGAAGAAAGGTAAATTTGAGATAAAAGATATTAATACAGCTAAAGAGTATTTTGAAACATCATTTGATGAATTAGAAGAGGATCCTAATGCAGTTATTGATATGTTTTTAGCAATTGCTTATTTAAATGCTGACGACTTGGATACTAAACGTAAAATGATTTCTAAAGTTACAAAGAGTGAAATAATAAAAGTAGCTAAGAAGGTTTATATTGATACAATATTTATGTTAGAAGGTGAAAAACATGAAGAAGATGCAATTTAGTGGATTAGACATAACTTATTATCGAGAGACACTTGAAAATGGTTTAGAAATAGTAATGGTTCCTATGGAAGATAAGAAAAATTATTATATAAGTTATGCTACTCGATTTGGGTCTGAAATAACTGATTTTATTCCTCAAGATACTAAAAAAGAAGTCAAAGTTCCTAATGGTATTGCTCACTTTCTAGAACATAAAATGTTTGAACAAGAAGATGGAGTAGATCCTTTTACATTTTTTTCAAAAAGTGGTACTGGAGCTAATGCTTTTACTTCTTATGATCAAACACAATATGTTTGTTATGGTACTAAGAATTTTCAACAAAATTTGCGATTTTTAATTAAGTATGTAAATCAACCTTTTTTTACTAATGAAAATGTTGAAAAAGAAAAAGGAATTATTGCTCAAGAAATAAAAATGTATAATGATATGCCTGAATATCAATTAGAATCAAGATTAAGACAAAATCTATATCATGATTTACCTAGAAGAGTTGATATAGGTGGTTCAATTTCTGATATTAATAAAATAACTAAAGAAGATTTGTATACTTGTTATAACAATTTTTATAGTCCTAATAATATGTTTATTTGCATAGTGGGAAATTTTAATCATAAAGAAGCATCAAAAATAATTTATGAAGAATTAGAACTAGTTGAAAATAGAAATTATCCAAAAATTAAAATGAAGAATGAGAAAAAAGAAGTTAGAATTAAGTCTGATAAGATGAAGTCTACTGTTGAAATACCTAAGATTATGTTAGGATTAAAAATAAAGAAAGATGATTTAAAAATTGATAATGAATTTGATAGAAGTATGTATTTACTTATGTTAACTAGAATTTTATTTGGTTCATCTTCTATTTTTAGACAAAATGCAATTGAAAATAAACTTATGACTGGTATGGATTTAGAATGGGAAACTACTGATTCTTTTAAAACATTTTATTTAGTTGCTGAAACGGAGTCTCCTCAAGAGTTAATTAAGGAGATAAAGAATGTCTTTAAAAATATTGAATTGGATGAAAAAACATTTAATAGAATAAAGAAAGTATGGATAGCTAATGAAGTTAGACTTTCTGATAGTGTTGATGATATGGCTATGAATATAGCATCAGATATGTTATATTCTAAAGAAGTTGTTAATGATAAGATAGATAGAATTAGAAAAATGAGTTTTGAAAAATTAAATGATGTTGTTAAAAGAATTGATTTTAATAATATATCAG
>CANQCQ010000034.1 GCA_947589725.1 uncultured Bacilli bacterium
ATCCTCTATTTTAGTTTTAAATCTTGGAGCACGATAAAAATAGTCATCTTCTTTATAAAATTCGATAGCTTCTTCATCAGGATTATCAAATTCAGTTTGATTTTGAATAACAGGTAATTTTTTAGTAAAGCAAGTCTCATCATATGATATATAATTTCCTATGTTATTTATAATTATAGAGTTGTTCATTATGATAATTCTTAATCCCATTATAAAAATGATATCTCCATACTCTAAGGTTTGACTGGAAACTGCCACACCATTAACATAAGTACCATATTTACTACTTAAATCAGTAATTTTCCATACCCCATTATATAAACTAAGTTTTGCATGTTGGGTAGAAACTAAAGGATTAAGATAACTAATACTTGCTCTTGTATCATTTCCTATTAAAAAATCTCTATCAGCTTTGGCAGATAACGTAATCATTGATTTATCTGCATCTGGAGAACAATATAAAATTACATATTCATTATCGGTATTAATTCTTAAAAAAAAGATACTATAATCACTTAAATAAGCAGAATCTATTTCTTTTGGACCAGACATTATTTTTGTTTCAAAGTCACTTTTTATTTTCCATTTTCCATTTACTTCTTCAACATTTATAAGATTTCGTGTATTTCCCAAATAATCTGTATCAGTGATCCAATAATTACCAGCTACTGTTACAGGTAAATAAAAATTAGTTATTTTACTTTTTTTAATTAGCCTAACTATCATTATTGTTCACCCCAATATTATCCTATTCTAAGGTAATTATATCTTTTTTTATGTCTTTTTACAATATGTTTAGATAACTTGAATGAACAAATTTCTTATAAAATAACATTTATTTTCTAATGTCTGAATGTGATGTTAGTTTACCTTCTAATGTTTTATATAAAGTATCTGCTCCTACAAAAGCAAATAATCCTACCCATAGGCAACTAGGTAATCTAATTGAGGTAAATGAATAACAAAAAATAATACTAAATAATAAATTAACTACTAAAGAATATATTATTAAATATTTGTTTGTTTTAAAAAGACTTTTAGTTTTTTGAATAAAAGCACATGATATTGTACTGAGAATTACTGATATAAATAACATTTGTTGTATTGGATCTAACTCCATATTAAAACCTCCTTTTTATAAGTATATTATTTAGGAATAGAAAAAAAGTACTGATTTTCAATACTTTTATTTATCTTTTTAAATTTAGTTGTCGTAAATTATTTCTTATAAGTAAAAAAAACTTCATAGGATAAATCCCATGAAGTATAAGTAAACTGTATATTAACGTTTTGAGAATTGTGGTGCACGACGTGCTTTCTTCAATCCTGGTTTTTTACGTTCTTTCTTACGTGAATCTCTTGTTATAAATCCAGCAGATTTTAAAACTTTTCTAAAACTATTTTCAGAATCAACTGGAGTAGTACTATCATAAGCTAATAAAGCTCTAGTTATTCCTAATCTAATAGCACCAGTTTGTCCTTGAAATCCTCCACCAGAAACTTTTGCATCTACATCAAACATTTCTAAAGTGTTAGTAATAACAAGAGGTTGAGTTAAATCCATAACACAAATTTCAGAAGGGAAATATTCTCTAACATCTCTTCCATTTACAGTAATTTTTCCAGTTCCAGGAGTTAGTGTAATTCTAGCAACACTTGTCTTTCTGTGTCCAGTTCCTGTGTATTTTTTAGTTTCTTTTGCCATGACTTAAACCCTCCTACTTAACTTCAAGCACAATTGGTTTTTGTGCTTGGTGCTTATGCTCACTACCAGCATAAACAAATAGTTTCTTACTCATTTGTCTTCCTAATCTATTATGTGGAAGCATACCTTTTACTGCTCTTTCCATCATTTCAACTGGAAATTCATCTCTCATTGTTCTTGCATTTCTTTCACGTAATCCACCAGTATATTGAGAGTGATTATAATACATTTTATCATCTAACTTATTACCAGTTAAATTAACCTTTTCTGCATTGATAATAATAATGTTATCTCCACAATCGATGTGTGGTGTATAAGTTGGTTTGTTTTTTCCACGTAAGTATGTAGCTGCTAAAGAAGCAACACGACCTAATGATTTTTCAGAAGCATCAATAACATACCATTTACGTTCTACAGTTTCTTTCTTTTGCATATAACTTTTCATATTTTTTCTCCTTGATCCTATTAAATCGTCCTTTCCCACGGGATGATTTATGTGGGGATATCGAATGTACCGATTTACATTATACTAAACTATAATATAAAAATCAATACTTTTTGTTGATTTTTCAGTATTTTAAAGCTTTTTAATTAGTTGCTTTTCACTTTTAGTTAGTTCTTCATTTATGTTTTCACAATTTATGCTTTTATCTTCAATCTTATCACTTAATAAAGCAAGTTCTTCATCGTTTAATGATTCGATATATGTACTAGCATTTCTATATATTGTTTGTAGAGTTACAGAATAAGCTGTAGCAGCAGTTGTTGTTGCACCTGTAGCTAAAGATGTCAATCCTAATCTTTTAGCTTTTCCACTTTTGATTTTTCCATCAACTATAGTGCTTTTACCTATATTTAATGCAGTATATGCACTACCTACTAAACTAGTTGAACTAAATAATGAGTCTCCACTTATAATCATATTTTTTTACCTCCAATATTATTAGTTTTAATATTTCTTTTATCTTTTTCAATTTTTATTAAAGCTTTTAATTGTTCTAGCTCTTCTTTACTATTTATATTACTAATAATCTCATCTATATTTACTATATCTTTCTTTTCTTCTATTTTTTTATTTATTAATAAATATGCATCTTTATATTTTTCCATTTGTTGATTTTCTTTTTTTTGTTCTTTTAACCTTAATTTTTCTTCTAATCTTTTGATACGATTAATATTATAATTTTGAATATTAATACATTCAAAATTAGTAAATGTACTTAATGCCTCATAAAATGTAAATACTGTAGCAAGAGGAAAACTCTTAATCATACCAACTATACCAATTGGTAATAAAATTAAATTATAGATTAAATTTCTTTGATGTATAGCTTTATTCCAATTTAGTTCATTGATAAATTGTGTTGGTTGATCAATATTAATATGATAATTAATATTTTCATTTTTATTATATTCTTTTCTAAGTAACATTTTCTGCATAGTTGCATTTCTTTGTATTAAATCTATTTCATTTTTGTCTTTTAATTTTTTAATTTGTTTATTTTTATTTGAATCAATAATCTTATCAGCAATTTTTATGTAATTAGGAATAATTGCTTTAACAATCTTCCATTTTACTTTTTCTACTGAAAAAACAAATTTTTGAAATTTTAATGCGCCCAGCTTTTTTGATAATTCTATTTTCTTATCATAAATATTATCTGGCATTTTACCCAACCCCTACATATAAAACGCTTTATATTATAACATATTTAAAAAGAAAAAGCAATTCAAATGATTGCTTTCAAATAATTGTTAAGATAATTTACTTAATAATTAACTTTATATAAGTAAAGACCACAAGCTGGAGCTGTTCTTCCAGACTTAGTTCTGTCCTTACTTTCTAATACATTTATTATATTAGATGGTTGTACTTTATTTTCTCCTATTTTAATTAAATAACCTACCATATTTCTTACTTGATATCTTAAAAAACCATCTCCTATAAATGTTAATATTAGTTTTTCTCCTTCTTCCTCTACTTTTGTTTTAAATATCGTTCTTATGCAATTTTCTTTTTCCTTATTTTCTGTTACAAAAGCTCTAAAATCATGAGTACCTTCAAAATACTTTATTCCTTCTTTTATCGCGTCAATATTCAAATTATAATTGTATTGGAAAACATAATTTCTTTCTAATGGATTATATTCTCCTAAATTAATAATGTACTTATATTCCTTACTTTTAATATCATATCTAGCATGAAAATTATCTGGTACTTGTTTTGTTTGTATAACATGAATATCATTTGGTAAGTTACTATTTAAAGCTCTTTTTAGTTTGTATTCGTTTATTTCAACATCTATATCAGCATGTCCATATTGAGATAATGCATGAACACCTTTGTCTGTTCTTCCAGTAGATACAATCTTAGTAGGCTTATCATTAACTATGCTTAAAGCTTTTTCCATTTCTTCTTGAATAGTATGTAATCCTTTTTGGGTCTGAAAGCCAGAATAATTTGATCCATCATATGAAAATTTTATTAAATACTTCATATTTTCACTCCTATACATGTTTATAAATATCTTTAATAATATCTCTAATATCTTTATGATAGTCTATTTTAACTTCTTTATTTTTTCTGGCTAAATATGTAAACATTGCTATTAGGGGAACATTAATTCTATTTCTTTTTAAAAAGTCAACTCTTGCGAATATGTCTTCAGTTTCTCCTTCAATTAAAACTTGATTATTTTTTATAACTATTACTTCATCTGTATATTTATAAAGAATGTCAGGATTCTCACTTTTTATAATAATAGTTTTATTATATTGTTCTTTTAATTTTCTAAGTAACATAAATAAACGCTTTTCTTGTTTTAAATCCAAATATTTGAATGGTTCTTCTAATATTATTGTATCAGGATTTGATAATAGACCTATTGCTATTGTGATTAACTTTTTCTCTGATGATGATAAAGTAATTAAATCATGATGTATGTATTCATAATCTAATCCTATTATCTTTAATGAATCTTTAATTTTTTTTAAAGGATCTTTTAAATTTATATAAAATAATCTTAAATGATGATTCATTAAATCTTCTACTGTTTTTAAGTAGTTAGGAAATATTATACTATCTGATACTTGAGATATTCTTTTTCTATTCATAAAAATATCATCTTTTGATATTTTTTCATTGTTTATTATAATAGATCCTTTGCCTATATTTTTTAGACTTAATAAATTATATATACTATGATCTATATCATTCATTAATCCAGTAATTTTATTATGATGTACAACTAGATTTATATCTTCTTCTAATTTATAATTTGAAAAAACTAATTCCATAGCTTATCAATCATCCTATTTATATCTAGTTCTACTTCATTTATTAAGTTATAGTCTTTTAATTTTACGGATAAGTCAATCATAAATGGTACTCTAATTCCAGATTTATTAAGTATATTGTCTTTTTGTAGTACTTCTAATGGAGCACCTGATAAAATAATTTTACTATCTGATAGTATAAACAATTTATCTGTTTGTAATATATCTTCCAGTCTTGTTGAAACTATCAATACCGTTAGATCATAGTTTTTTATTAAATATTTTAAATAATTTACAATATCTATTACTTCTTCACTTTTTAAATAATTAGTAAGATCATCAATTAAAATTATTTTAGGCATTGTTGCAATGACTAATGAAATTTGCAAAAATAATTTTTCATTACTTGCTAAGTCTTTAATCTGAGTTTTCTTTAGTTTACTTAAGTTTAAATTTTTATAAATGCTTTTTAATCTTTTATTTTTCTCCTCTTTACTTAAAAATAATTGATCTATATAATAATTTAGCTCTTCTTCTACAGTGTTATGAATGAAGCAGATTTCATTTGGAATAATTGCTTTCACTAATTTATTATAATCAGTTAGTTTATATTCATCTATTTTTTTATCTAATACTGTAATATCTTCTTGAGAATCAATTTGCTTTGCTAAAATTTTAAGAAGAGAAGTTTTTCCACAATTATTAGGTCCAGAAAGTGAAATTATTTTATTTTTTTCAATACAAAAAGATAAGCCTTTAATAACATTTAAATAATTTAGTTCTTTTATATTGATACTGTCAACCATAACCCCACCTCCAGTAACAGTTATATTATATAATAATAAGAAAAAAAAAGCCAACTTTATTTATGTGACTTTCTTCTTTGAATATTGTATATAACTTTTAATAATAATTTATCAGATGCAAATCTTTGGAAAAATTTTGCAAGACGCATTTTTATTCCAGGAATAATTAGCATTTTTCCCTTAAACATATTATCTATCGCATATTTTGCGACAAAACTACTACTATATGGTTTTATTGCAAATTCTACATTCGCAACATTGTTAAAGTTTGTTTTTACTGGTCCAGGACATAGTACTGAAATTTTGACATTTGATTTTTTCTTTTTCTGTTCATAATATAAAGCTTCTGTTAAATTATAAACATAAGATTTAGTACTATAATAAGTTGCCATTAAGGGGCCAGGCTGAAAAGCAGCACTTGATGATACATTTAAAATATACCCATAATTTTTCTTTTCCATATCGCGAAGAATAGATTTTGTTAAAATATGTACTGCCTTAATATTTACATCAATCATTTCTAATTCTTTAGTTAAATCTGCTTGAGTAAAATCACCAAATAAACCAAAACCTGCATTATTTATTAAGATGTCTATATTTTCTTTTCTAATCAATGCATAAAGTTCTTTAACTTTTTGTTCGTTTGCTAAATCGGCAACAATTATTGTAACCTTTGTTGGTAAGGATCTTTGGATTTCTTCTAGTTTTTCTTTATTTCTTGATACTAAAATTAATTCACATTTTTTAGTAGCTAGGTATTTAGCCATATCAAGACCTATTCCTGAAGATGCTCCTGTTATAAGTGCTATCAAACAAACCACCTCTTTATATTTCTATTATATCAAATGTAAGAGTAAAAAAACAGTCTAATAAAGACTGCTTAAATTTTATATTATTTTGATTCATCTACTAATTTTAAAACAACCATTAAAGCGTCATCTCCACGTCTTTCAGTCATTTTTAAAATTTGAGTATATCCACCATTTCTATTTTCATAACGTTTAGCTAAATCATTGAATATTTTATCAACAACTTCAGTATCGTTATGTAAGAATGCTAATGCTTTACGACGAGCAACTAAGTCACCTTTTTTTCCGTAAGTAATCATTTTTTCAACAAACTTACGTACTTCCTTGGCTCTAGTTTCAGTAGTTGTTATGCTTTCATTCATAACTACTTGTTTAGTCTGTGTCGCAAGCATACTTCTTCTATGTTTGTTATCTCTTCCTAATTTTCTATATGCCATTCTATATTCCTCCTTATCTTAGTCTTCGTCACGTAATACTAAGCCCATATCTCTAATTTTATCTAATACTTCTTTTAGAGATTTTTTACCTAAATTACGTATTTTCATCATGTCTGATTCGCTGTTATTAACAAGATCTTGTAAAGTATGGATTCCGGCTCTCTTTAAGCAATTATAAGCTCTTACAGAAAAATCTAAATCTTCAATAGAAGTTTCTAATGCTTTTACTTTTGGATCTTCCTTCTTTTCCATCATCATACCGCTAACATCGGCAATAGATGATAAGTCAGTAAGAATATTAAAGTGTTCAATTAAAATTCTTGAAGCTAAAGCAATTGCTTCTTCAGGCTTAATTGATCCATTTGTCCAAACATCTAAAATTAATTTATCATAACTTTCATCTTGTCCTACACGAGCGTTTCCAACTTCATATGATACTCTTTCAATAGGAGAATAAATAGAATCAACTGCGATTACACCTTTTTTATTAATGTCATAAATTTTCTTATTGTCTTCACTTCTTACATATCCACGACCATTTGTAACTGTCATTTCCATATTTAGTGAAGCACCTTTAGATAATGTACATATTACTTTATCTTTATTAATTACTTCAATGTCAGAATCGCATTCAATATCTCCTGCTGTTACTTCTCCTTCTTTTGTAGTATTAATACGAACTGTTTTTGGTTCAGTTGAATAGTTCTTAAATACTACACCCTTTAAATTTAAAATAATAGTAGTTACATCTTCATAAACTCCATCAATTGTTTGGAATTCATGTAGTACTCCATCGATTTTAACACTACTTATAGCACTTCCAGGAAGAGATGATAACATTACTCTTCTTAGTGCATTACCGATAGTAGTACCAAAACCTCTTTCTAATGGTTCTAATTCGAATCTTCCATAAAAATTATTTTCTATAGAATCCGTTATTTTATAAATTGGTTTTTCAAATTGTAACATGGAACTAACCTCCCTTTATTTTTTTCCACTATTGTTTATCCTTTTATATAACTAAACTATCCACGAGGACGTTTAGGTGGACGACATCCATTGTGTGGGATTGGTGTAACATCTGTAATAGCTGTAACTTCTAATCCTGCAGTTTGTAATGAACGAATTGCAGTTTCACGTCCTGGTCCTAAACCTTTAACGCGTACTTCTAGCTTTCTCATTCCCATATCAAATGCAACTTTTCCAGCAGCTTCTGCAGCCATACCAGCAGCAAAAGGAGTAGATTTTTTACTTCCTTTGAAACCGATTGCTCCAGATGATGCCCAACTAACTACATTACCTTCTGTATCAGTAATAGTTGTTATTGTATTATTAAATGTTGAATGAACATGAGCAATTCCCTCAGGTACATTCTTTTTAACTTTTTTCTTTCTAGTCTTATATGCCATAAGTCTTACCTCCTTTTTTATAAACTAAATTTTAACTAAACTTTCTTCTTATTTGCTACTGTCTTACCTTTACCCTTACGAGTACGAGCATTACGATTAGTTCTTTGTCCTCTTACAGGTAATCCTCTTTTATGACGAATTCCTTGATATGAATTAATTTCCATTTTAGTTTTAATATTCATACTAACTTCACGACGTAAATCTCCTTCAGTTAAATGCTTGTTAATTTCGTCACGAATTTTAACTAAGTCATCTTGAGATAAATCTCCAGTCTTAGTTGTTGGATCAATATTTACTTCTTTAAGAATAGATTTTGCTAAATTTCTACCAATTCCATAAATGTAAGTCAATGAAATACAAATATGTTTGTCATTTGGAATATCTACACCTTTAATACGTGCCATATTATTACACCTCCTATTATTTTAACCTTGAACTTGTTTGTGTTTTGGATTTTCACAAATTATTCTTATTTTTCCTTTACGTTTTACAACTTTGCATTTTTCGCAAATTGGTTTAACTGATGCTTTTACTTTCATAATTTCCCTCCTATTATTTACG
>CANQCQ010000035.1 GCA_947589725.1 uncultured Bacilli bacterium
TTTCTCTTTAATGTTAAATGCCTCATTCATGGTAATTACACCTCCATATAAATTAATTAGATTATAGCATATTTTTTATACTTTTTAACAACTCAATTATTATATTTATTCTTTCTCAATAGGATTAACATGTATTACTGTTAAATATATTTCATCTATTTCTTTATCAATTTCTTCTTCTAAACTATTAGCAATAAAATGACTATCATAAGTACTCATATCACCATCAACATATATAGTAAAAGATATTTGGTACTTATATCCAACTGGAGTAGAATTAAAATGAATAACTTTTTTTACTTCTGGATATTTAGCAATGATTTTATAAACTTTATCTTTAATATCATTACTAATAGCTTTATCCATTAAAACATCATAACTTTCTTTAAATATCTTTATAGCAGTAAATAATATCCATAAACTAATTAAAATTCCAACTATACTATCAATATACATTACTTTATAATAGCTAAATATACATGCTATTAAATTTAAGGTTGTAAGTAAACAATCATTTCGATGATCAATACTATTTGCTCTTATTAAAATATTATTATACTTTAAATTAACTAACTTTGTATAAATATACAATCCTAATTTAACAATAATGGTAATTATACAAACAACTATTAAGTAGTTAGAATAATGATAATTATAAGGATTAATAATATTAGATATTGAATTCTTTATAACTTCTATTATTAATAGAAACATAACTATACTTATTAATAAAGCATAAATATATTCAGCTTTTCCATGACCTAAATTATGATCATCATCTGGAGGTGCACTTGATATTTTATTTCCAATATAAGTCATTACTGATGAAAATATATCTCCTGCACTATTAAAAGCATCAGCCAACATAGATTGACTATTACTTATAATTCCTACCATTCCTTTAATAATAAGTAAAAATATATTACCTATAATTCCTATTAAACTAATTGATTTTATTGCTTTATTTTTATCCATAAAACTACCTCTTATGACTATTAAATTATATTATATAAAGCTTTAATTTACAACAAAAAAATACAAGACTTCTCTAACTTGTATTTTAAAAAGTTGCTCCTAGTTGGCAAACATCTCTAGCTTGTAGTCCTTTTGGAGTAGTAATTAATTCAAATTGTACTAATTCATCGCTTTTTAGCGTTTTATATCCATCTATATTAATAGCGGAATAATGTACAAATATATCATCATATTCTTTGTACTTTATGAATCCGTATCCTTTCTCATTATTAAACCACTTAACTTTACCAATCATCTTCTAACCTCTCTTTCTTCTATACAGTTGTACTGTACAAGAAAGATAATAGCATTTATATTTACTTAATTTTTACTCAAGTGATAAATTGTTATTGTTTAATGATTTTTGGTATTTTAACAGTAACATCTTGTATAAAGAAATTATCTATTATATTAGGTTTGCAATCAACTATTTTACTATTAGCAGTAATATCAGATACTAATGATAATCCAACTCCTCTATTTTTACCTTTGGTACTATAACCCTTAGTAAATATTTTATCTATATCTATTTTTCTATCTATGTTATTAGCAAATTGCATACACATATTATCATCCTCAACAAATATATTTACACTAACTAACTTAGTACTTTGTGTTTTTACCTCATCAATCATATTATCAAGTATTACTCCCAATACTACTGAAATATCATTATAATCTTCATCATTAATTTGACTAATATCTATATCCTTTATATCTTCACTTACAAATACTTCAACAGAAGTATCTATATTATGCAACTCCATCAATTTAAAATTAATAAAATTCTTAATCCCGGGCAAAGGTATTTTACCTAAATCACTTAAAAAATAATTATCTACTTTATTATTACTAATACCCAATAAATATTTTAAATAATTCTTTAATCTTTCATCATCAGTACCAATCATACTATCAATTAATAACAAATGATTTTTATTTTCATGTATCTTCTTTTTATAATTAAAATTTAATTCTTCACTAATTTTAGAATATTCAAATATTTCTTCATAATATTTATTTAAAGCTTCTAATTTATTATTTCTATCTATTGAATAAATAAAAAATATTATTAAAGAAAAGACAACTAAAAAATCAAGATTACTATCCTTACTTACTTGAATATTATTTTTAGTTATAAAAGATATAGATATATTAAAAGCAAATAAAATAACTAATATTATGTAATAATACTTATACCTATTAATGAAACTAATAAACTTTTTTATATATTTTCTAAGAATAAATATTAATACTAATGATATAAGTATTGAACAAGCTATAATAATTATTTTTAAATTATTAAGTTTATTAAAGTTAAAGACAGATTCTAATGTTTTATCACTTTGAAAAAAGAAAAATATTAATTGTATAAAAGATACAAAAAAATATGCCACTAAAGATAAAGTAACTGTTTCTAATATATTTTTATCAGAAAAATTCTTTATAAGTGGTATAAGTACTATACTAGTTATAAAAGTTAAGTATATAGAATCTAATAATATTAATATGTAATAATAAAAAAAACAAGATATAATTACTGTTAAAATTATTTTATATGAAGATCTTTTTTTATTATTAAATATAATTTTTCCAACATAGTAACCATATACTGCATAAATAATAGAAGTAATAAAACTAAGTACTGCTACCATTTAATTCCTCCATCTTTTCTCTTAGAATTTTCTTATTACTTCTAGATAATAAATCTACTTCATCATCTTTAAAATAAATTATCCCATCATCATAATTAACTCTAATAATCTTTTTAAGATTAACAATACAACTTCTATGAGTTTTAAAAAACTTAGTATCTTCTAATTCATCTGCTATTTCAGAAATAGTCTTTCTAATTGTAAAATCTTCTTTTTCACATACAACTATACTTGAATTATCTCCTAAATTCTTTTCAAAATATATTATTTCATCATATGGTAGTGAAAAATAATCTCCTTTATAAGAAAAATTATAAGTTGGTTTAACATCTAATATTTCAAGAGCTAATTTTAAAGATTCAGTTAAATTATTATTTAAGTCTTTATCTTTAATTATAAAGTCTAATGTTAAGATTTTTCCTGTAAATCCAACTACTTTAAATTCTTCATGGGATGTTACTAATATTATAGGACTAGTCCAATCTCCTTGTTTTCTTATTTTCCTAGCTAAATCTATTCCATTCATTCCTGATACTTCAACATCTAATATATAAATCTTATTACCAGAAATATTTTCTATATATTTCATAGTATCATTTTTATATTCTTTAATTTTATGAATTCTATAATTAATTTTAGATTTCCCCATTAACTTAATAATTACTTTTTCATAACTGCTTACATATACTTCTTCATCTTCGTAAAGAATGAAGTTCATTTTTTATCACCTCTAGTTATAATTATAAGTATTTCAGTTTAATCAAACTTTCTAGTATGAAAAACCTACAATCATGATTATAACATATAAAAATTAAAAAACTATCTGTTTTTTTTAACAAATAGTTTTTATTTTAAATTCTTCGTAAATATGAATCATCATTATTAAATTCTTTAGTTATCTTATCAACTTTCTTTAAATAAGCATCTATATCATTATCTTTAAAGTTTAATTCTTCATCTTCATAATCATCAAACCATAATCTAAATAAACCTTCAATTGCATAATTATACATTTCTAGATTTTCCTTTAAAGGATTACCATCTACTTTGGTATAACCTAATGTATCAATAATAGTAAAAGCTTTACCATCATACATAATATTAAATAAAACATCATACATTAATATATTTTTACTAGATAATTCATAAACATCTTTCAAAGTATTTTTATAAGCTTTAGAAAAATTATGATAATTTATTAAAGAAATATTTTGAGGATCAGTAAATATACTAGATTTTAATATATTCCCACTATGTAAATCCATTTTACAGCCAATCAGCTTATCATTATAAACAAATAAATCATCTGGAAATGCAAAAGAATTAAGATTAATATCATCTTTAGTAATAACTTTTGAAGCTTTATAACGACCTATACTATCAGGCTTGAAAATTTTATAAGCATAATTATCTTTACCTCTATAACATTTACCTTCTGTTCCTTCTGATATATAAGATAAATTTTTACTAGACATCTCTTTAGTAAATTTGTCCTTTGAATCAAAATTAATTATCATAACATACGTCCCCTAAACACTATATTTATTATACTATAACCATATTTAAAATTCAATTTTTCTCTCCCATGGGAGATCTTTCTTACCAAAATGACCATATACTGTTGTATTTTTATAAATAGGTTTTCTTAAATCTAAATATTTTATTATTCCGGAAGGTGTTAAATCGAACTTATCTCTTACTTTTTTTATTATATCTTCAATAGGTATCGTATTAGTTCCAAATGCATTTATATAAATTGAAACTGGTTCAGCTATACCAATTGCATAACTAAGTTGAATTTCACAAGTTTTAGCATAACCATTTAAAACAATATTTTTAGCTAAATGTCTAGCCATATAAGCAGCACTTCTATCTACTTTTGTCGCATCTTTTCCAGAAAAAGCTCCACCACCATGTCTTGCATATCCACCATATGTATCAACAATTATCTTTCTACCAGTAAGACCTGCATCTCCTAAAGGTCCACCTATTACAAATCTACCTGTAGGATTTATTAATATTTTTGTATTATCATCAATTAAATTATTAGGTATAACATACATAATTACTTCTTTATATATTTCCTTTTTTAAGTCATCTAACTTCTTATCAATACTATGTTGTGTTGAAATAAGAACTGTATCAACTCTTTTTGGAATATCATCTAAATATTCAATCGTAACTTGAGTCTTACCATCAGGACCCAAACCTTTAATAAGACCATTTTTTCTTACCTCAGAAAGCCTATAAGCTAATTTATGTGCTAAAGTAATAGGTAATGGCATTAACTCCTCAGTTTCACTACATGCAAAACCAAACATCATTCCTTGATCACCAGCTCCACCTACAGAATCATTTGTACCTAAAGCAATATCAGGAGATTGTTTTGATAAATTGATTATTACTTTACACTTTTTATAATCAATATCGACATTTTCTCCTAAATAACCAATATTTTTAATTGTTTCTCTAACAACTTTTTCAATGTCAACTGTACCCTTACTACTAACCTCTCCTGTAATAAAAATTGTATCTTTACCAGCAACAGTTTCAACTGCTACACGAGAATTTTCATCTTGTTTTAGAAATTCATCTAAAATACTATCTGATATTAAGTCACATAACTTATCAGGATGTCCTTCTGTTACACTTTCACTTGTAAATAAATATTTCATAAACTACTACTCCCTCTATATATGCCTCAAGAAAAAAGTCCTTATACCAAGTACAAGGACTATTATTATTTTAAGTAATAATTATCATCCAAAGTACTATACTTTGTCGGTCTTAGCACCTAACTAAAAAGGTTGCTGTGGAGTCATAAAGCCGAGTCTCTCGTCCACTCTTGATAACACATATGCCTGTAGTATATATACAAATTATATAAAAGTCAAATATTTATTCACAAACAGGTAATTTTTTAGATAAATCACTTCTTAAATGTGTCATATTAAATTCATAATCGCTACCATTAAAATAATTATCTGATGAAGAAGTATTATCGAATGTTAAATCTACATTATAATAATGATCATCAATTTTTATAATATTCCAAGCATGATTACCAAAAGAATCCCCAGTAACATAATAACAAGGTATAGAAAGTTTTTGCATTATATATTGAAAAGCTTTAGAAAATCCAGCACAAACAGACTTATGATTAACTAATGCACTAAAAGCACTTTGATTAATACTGGAATCCTCATCATAAACTAACATACTAACTAATTTATCATGTACATATTTTTCTCTTTCTAAATCTGTACTATATTTTAAAGCTTCTTCGATAATTTTATTGGCACTATCATTAAATAAATTTTTATTATCTTCAATATTTTTTATTGTATCATTAAAATTTATACTAATTTGTAAACATTTACCAATAACATTAAACTTATAAGAATAATTGTTATCTATCCAAAATAGTTCAGGATGATCATACATAACAGAATCAATAACCATAGAAACATCATTCTTATTAACTACTATATTTGGAACAAAAACATTATTATAATTCAAAATATTATAATATATTTGTCTATATAATTTTTTATTTTCATTATCTAATAATCCATAATAAGGATAAAATTCAGAATCAAAATTATACTCATCATAAGTATTATCAATATTTTCAAATACTTTACTACTAACAATATTATCAATATTATTTACTTTATCAATAATATTATAATTTCTAAAATATAAATTTATATTAGGAAAGAAATATATAATAAAATAAATAATACTAAATATAGAAATTAAATTAGTTATTTTCTTTATAGCCTTAATATTATCCCTCCTAAAAAATAAAAAGCTTGTCAATGACAAACTTTATTCATTATTTATTTTATACAATTTATTCCAAATTATTTAACCAATCTTCAAATTCATATGGATTAATTAATCTTCCATCTTCAAATTTTAAAGATAATTCATTTTTTATTTTAGCTTTTGAAATACTAGAAATATTTTCAAATGTCCTTCCTAACCATCCACCATTTGTCGCAACAGGTATTATAGTCTTTTTAGATAAATTATAGGTATGTAAAAATGTATTTACCGGACTAGCTACACTGTACCACCAAACTGGTGTACATAGAATTATTTCATCATAATTATTAAAATCAACTTCTAAAGGTTCAATATCAGGTTGATAATCTAAAGGAACTAATTTTTCTTCACTAGCAACTACTTTATCATAGTCTTTACTATATTCTTCTTTTGGTTTAATTTCAATAATATCATAATTATATTTTTCTTGTATTTTTAAAGCTATTCCTCTAGTATTGTTTGTATAAGAATAAAATACTATTACTCTTTTCATATAATACCTCCAACATATATTTAATATTATATCATATTAACCAAATAATACATCTAAAATCATCATTATTAAAAAACCTAATGAAAAATAAATAGGAGATGACTTATATAAACTAGCATCTGGTATTAATTCATCAACAACTACAAATACCATAGCTCCAGCAGCAAATCCTAGTAAATATGGAAGTATTGGTACAACAATTCCAGCTAATAATATCGTGATAATTCCAAATATTGGTTCAACAATTCCAGATAATATACCATATATAAATGCTTTGTTTTTTGATTTTCCACAACTTCTAAGAGGAATAGAAATAATTGCACCTTCAGGTATATTTTGAATTGCTACTCCAATGCTAAGCATAAAACAAGAAACTAAAGTAATAGAACTATTTCCAATCATTGCAGATAAAAAGCTAACTGCAACAGCCATTCCTTCTGGAATATTATGTAAAGTAACTGCAAATATCATTTTAGAAGTATTATTATCTTCTACTTTATTAACAATAGATAAAAATAAAATACCTATAATAAAACCAATCGTTGTAGAAACAACATTTCCCATCTCAAGTGATGGAATTATTAAAGACCAAACAGATGCAGCCATCATAATACCGGCTGATATACTTAGTAACATTGCATGTTTCTTTTTACTAAATTTTTCTTTTGTAAAATAAACAAAGAATGCTCCTAAACTAGTTCCAATAAAAGGTATCAATAAACCAATATATTTTTCCAAAAAAACCACCTATATTATTATATGAAAAAAGAGCACCAGTGCTCTATCCTTCTAATCCCTCTAATTTTAATTCTTTAATCTTATCTTCAACTCTATTTAATACTTTATTTAAAAAGTCATTTGTTAGTCCAGATAAGAAAGCTTCTGGAAAATAATTGACTTCATAATAACCTAATACATGATCATAAGTTGACATATAATCATCATTATTTAAAAAGTTCAAATAATCATCATAATCCATTTTACTTAATAATATATTTAATTTATTATCTATTTGTTCAATTAAATAAATTTGTTCTTTATTTAATACAGTATTCATGACTAAACCTCCGTCAACATAAATATTGTATCATTTAAAACTAGATAAAAAAAGTATTAAATTAATACTTATTTACCAATTATGTATGTTATTTTAGCATAGCCACTACCCATTTTTGCATAATTACTGATAGGCTCTTCTGATACTTGTTTTGTTGAAATTGTTTTAGTGTTTTCTTCAACTGACTCTTCACAATCATAACAATACATTACTTTATCCGTTAATTGTTTATTTCCAATGTAGCCAGAACCTCCACCACCGGCCATAAAGCCTACATAACCTCCATAGTAACCTGCTCCGCCACCATCACAGACACCTGGATTATTACAAGAAGCACCTTTACCAAATGAAGCACCACTATCTTGTGTACCGCCTATACCTTTAACGTTTACCTCATTTGCAGTTACTCCTTTATATCCTCCACCTGAAGGAACATTTGTAGTATTTATACAAACTCCATCCTTAACCCAGCCATTGCCGCCTCCGCCTCCGGCAACAATAATTATGTCCTCTCTTTTATTGTCAAAAGCAGAAAGAAGTCCTTTAGAAGTAGCTACATGCGTTGCTCCACCACCACCACATGATGTATAACCATTTTTATCAACTAATGGATAACCAGAGCTTCCTCCACCTCCATTGTATCCTCCAGTATCGTAATTTTTATTTTCAACTG
>CANQCQ010000036.1 GCA_947589725.1 uncultured Bacilli bacterium
GGTTAAAATTTCATAACCATCACTGGTTATCAAAACAGTATGTTCATAATGAGCTGCATCACTACCATCAACAGTTTTAACAGTCCAATTATCATCTAACATATAAATATCTCTATGTCCAAAAGTTAGCATAGGCTCTATACAAATAACCATGCCTTCTTTTAATCTAGGTCCAGTATTAGGTACTCCATAATTAGGTACTTCAGGATCTTCATGCATATCACGTCCTATTCCATGGCCACATAATTCACGAACAACTCCTAAATTATGTTCTTTTGCATATTTTTCAACAGCATAAGAAATGTCTCCAATCCTAGCTCCAGGCTTAACCATTTTTATTCCCTCATAAAGAGCTTTTTCTGTATGTTCCATTAAATATTTCTTATTATCATCAACATCTCCTACAGTATAAGTCCAAGCAGCATCACCTTGATAACCTTTATAACCTATTACAACATCAATAGTAATAATATCTCCGTTTTTAAGTCTATAATTATTAGGTATACCATGTACCACAGTATCATTAACACTAGTACATAAAGTTGCAGGATAACCTTCATAACCTTTACATGATGGAACTCCTCCATTTTTTAATATAAAATCCTCACATAATTTATCCAACTCTTTAGTTGTAACTCCTTCTTTTATAAAAGGTTTAATATATTTATGCATTAGGGAAACAAGCATTCCAGCATGCCTCATTAATTCTATTTCTCGTTCACTTTTTATTGTAATCAACATGACCACCTCTAACTTTACAAATTATAGCACTAATTTTATCTAAAATCTATAATAAAATATTCTAACTATATTTCACGACTAAATTTGCAATTAGGATAATTACTACAGCCAATAAAATCACCATACTTACCTTTTCTAACTACTAATTTAGCACCACATCTAGGACAAATATTTTCATTTCTTACATCACTTTTATCCTCAACACTACCACTTAATATTTTATCTTTTATTTCATTTAAACCATATTTTATAATAACTTTCTTATAAGATTTAATTACATCATCCAAAAATTCTACCTGAGTAACTCTATCTTTAGTATCAATAGATAAAATACTTTCTTTTAAAAAACAAACAATAGGAATAAAATAAGATTCATTTAAATCTAATAATTCAGCTATAACTCTAACATTACTATGTAATTGTCGAGAAGGATTACTAAAATAATTTTTCTTATTATCTTTTAATTGTATCCAATTAGCCTCTCTATCATCACCATAAATTTTTCCATCATAATCCACATATTTGACAATAAAAATACCAAATTTTGATAAAACAACAGTATCTAATTTATGAACTTTACGAGTAGTATTTATAGAAACATTATTTAAAACTATATATGTATCTTTATCTAATCTATTTAAGGACTTAGATATATTATTATTTCTTTTTAATTCTTTATAAAAAATTATAAATAAAACTATACCCAATAATAATATCCAAAACCATGAATTATTAATAATATAACTACCAATAAAATCCTTCATACTACTCACCTTACCTAATTATATCAGTTTTATAAATAAAGAAAAAGGCTTAATCTATAGTAAAAAATCAATACTATATGTACTGATTTATTATATAACTAATTGCTTAACTTTATTTTTGTCTTTTCCTACTTCATCCCAAATATCTTCTTTTTTAAACAAAATCTCTTCTGGTTTAAAGTACTGGATGTTTCCTTTTTTATCAGAATATATATCTAAGAAGTAAGCTCCTAATGAGTTATTAAGACCTTGTTTTTGTTGAAACTGAGTTTTATCACAAAGAGCAGGAACTAATATACATTGAACATTTCTATATGTAAAAGCATAACTTTTATGATAATGTCCTATTAGTAATATTTTAGGTTTATGTTGTGACTCTAATAGTTCAATTCTCTTTTGTGGTTTATAAGAAAGAGATTGAGCACTTCCACCTCCGGGATGATCTAATACAATTTTTACACCATCTAAATTTATTTCTCCAACATCTTGTCCTAAATATACCATATCTTTTCTACATCTTGGAATCCATTGACTTAATGTAGATTGTCCATTTTTATAATGTGTCTCATCATGACTTCCTAATATATAATATGTTGTTATTCCTGATACCTTAGGATACATATCTGCAACATATCCCGCTTGTTCATCAAATCCATGTAAAAATTGTTGACGAGGATTTTCAGGTCTATTAGGATAATTTCCATCTACCATATCACCAACATGTAAAACAGTACTTATTTTTCTTTTATAACATTCTTCATATATATCGTTAACTAAATGTAACTGATTATGTATACTACCAAAATGAGTATCTGATACAACACATATTTCATTATGAACTAATTTTTTATCAGTTATATTAGCTTTATTTAAATGAAATCCATTAGATAGAGTATTTTTTTCTAATACCTCAGTATTATCTTTTAAAGTAACTATTTCTACATCTTTTCCATATATTTTACAAGCCAGTAATATTCCATTTAATTCTTGTCTATTTATTTGTAACTTTTTCATAAATTCATCAGTTGTCATATTATTATGAATTAATCTAAAGATTTTATTAACTTGTTCTAAACTCAAATCTTTCATATTACTTACCTCCTAACTTTAAAACTTTTGCTTTTTTATAATCGTCTTTATCTGTCAAATAATATGGAGAAGATATAGCTTCAACTTTTTGTAATTCACCATTTTCATTTGTTTTAATTTTAACAAACCAAGCACCAACTGTGTTTGCATATCTTTTTTCAGTCATTTCTCTTGTGGTTGCACAAACAGATGGAACTGTAATACAACAAACATTTCGATAAGTAAATTTTTCCATTTGTAACAAACCACCCATAAGTAAAATATCAGGTTTATCCTCACTTCTATAAGAGTCCATCTGTTGCTGAGGTCTATAGGATACAGTATAAGTTTTACTCAACTTCGTACTCATAATATCCATTCTTACATTATCAACTTTTACATTACAAGAATTCTCTCCTAAATAAATCATATCAGGTCTTAATTCAGAAATTCTTTTTCCAATATTAATCTTTTTATTTTGTAAATGTTTATCATCTATTTTTCCAGTAATAAAATAAGTTTTTAATCCTTCTATTTGAGGATAATTATTAACTATATAATCAATCTGTCTTTGTGTATCTGGTAAAAAACAAGTTTCATTATATGGATCAGTTGTACCATAAAGTCCTGTTGAAATATTTCCACAATGTATAGCATTGTTATATCCCATTTCATCAGCAATTTTATAAATATCATTTAATATTGATAACTGTTGATATGTCGACCCAAGTCTTGTATCTGATATTAACACAAACTTAAATTCATTATTTGCATCAGTTTTTAAAGCATAAGTATTTTCTTCTTGAAATTTAATATCACCTTGATTAAACATATAAACATCATCATCTTTAACATTAACAACAATATTTATTCCACTATCTTGAATATACTTAACAAGACCTAAAGCTTCTAATTCACTTAATTCAAGTAATTCACATATTTTAGATAAACTAGTTTCTTTACTTAATAAATTAATTAACTTTTTGCTCAATTCATTTTCTTTATCCATACTTCTCCACCCTTTCAATAAAAAAGATGACAAAGAACCCTATGTCATCTTAAAAATGTTTTAGATTTGAAGTTACTCATAATAACCACCCACATCCTAAAATAAGTATAATTTAAATAATAAATAATTTAAAGAATTATACAATAATTTTACAAATTTTTTTATTTTATTCTTATGGTATAATATTAATATAATTATTCATTAATTTAGGGTGGTAATATGAAAGATTATATTAATTTTTATTTTAATAAAGAAGGTAACTTCAATGCAGAAATTCATAAAAATGGAAAACATAAAGTTATTACTAATGAGAAAAATCTCTTAAAATTATTAGAAATATCTAATAAACATGGTTATAAAATTAAACATGAAGGAACTCTATCTAAAGGAGCCAAACAAATTATTAAGGAATTTGATAAATATCAGGAAAGAAAGCAAAGATTAAAAGTGTTAGGAAATATTTTAACTAATATGAAAGTATCAAGAAAAAATCCTTTAATTGGTAAAACTTTAGTAACTGCTTCAATTCTTGCTGTTGTTTCAATAAATGGCCTTGATATGAAAAAACAAGTAAACAATTCTACAGAAAATATATCGTTTAATCAAAGTCAAGTTCAAATACTTGATGATGTTGAAAAATTAGATACTAATCCAGTTGTTGAAGAATCGCAAGAAATAAATGTTGAATCTAATTCTAAAGATGAATTAAATAAAATGTTTGAGAATCCTTCATTTCATTATTCTTATGAGGATAGATCTAATAAGCAAAGCTTTTCTAATGCCAAACGATATGAAGATATTTTTGAAAAATACGCAAATAGATATGGTCTTGATAAAAATTTACTTATGGCAATGGCTGCTCAAGAAAGTTCAGGAGATCATTATAATAATTTAGGTGATAAAAATAAGGCAGCAGGTATTATGCAAATAGAAAAAGCAATTCATATAGGAAACACAGTTCAAGCATATAACTTTGAAACAGGAAAAGTAGAAACAATTAAAGTAACACCAGAAAAACTTAAAGATATAGATAGTAATATTCAAATTGGTTCAATGATTTTAAGACAATATATTGAAAATTGTAATTATAATATACCATTAGCTATTCAAACATATAATATGGGTCCTGGTAATATGTCTAAAGTACTAAACACTTGTAGTAATTTAGAAAAAGTAGAAATAAATACTATGAGAAATAATCCCACTAATAATAAATGGCTTAATTATAGATCATATTTAAATTTAGGAGATTCAAAGTATGTAGAACATGTATTTAGTTATTTAAATAATACTAATTTAAAAGTACTAAAAAGAAATAATGAAGAAGTAAAAGTAGCGATTACTAATGATTATTCTAATATAAATCAATTGTAAGTAGAGTTATTAGTATTTAATTTAGCTCTACTTTTTTTATATATTAAACATATAATTAAACTTAAACTAAAAACTATAATGAATGTAGATAATGTTCCAACTAAAGAATTATTTATTAATAGCTTATATCTTATCAGTGTTTTTAATAAAACTCCATGTATTAAATAAAGTGGTAAAGTATTACTACCTAGTTTTGATAAAAATGTTCTATCTTTAGTCATTATATTTAAAATAAAAGAGCTGTTAATAAATATCACTATATATAATAAAAGTCTTCTATAAAAGCAAGTAAAACAATTTCCGTATGCATAATAATTATATTTAAAATAAATATCTTTATATAAGAAAAAATCTTGATTAAATAAAAACCAAATAATTATTATAATTGTTAATTTATAAATTAATTTTTTCTTACTATTTACATATTCTATTAATTTTATATCTTTTGAATAATATCCTAATACAAAGAAAGGTAAATTACCAATTGTTCTAGTGAAAGATAAATAATTTGTAATACATTTTATGAATCAAAAACTCAAAGCAATAATCATGCTAACTATAAAAATAAACTTAAATTTATATTTTTTAAATATAGATTCACATAAGTATAATGTTGCTATTGTGAGTAAATACCAAAGTGTATATCTTGGAATAAGTAAGCTTTTAGTTGGAGCAATAATTTTAAGTATATATCCATAATATAAAGTAATGAAAACTTGAGCTATAAAAAAAATACTTATCATTTTAATTGCTCTTTTTAAAGAAGATCTTTTACTTTTTCTAGCAAACATACCACTAATAAATATAAATAAAGGTATTAAAAACCAAGCTATTATTTTATAAAAGCTAGAACTAAAACCAAAATAATTTGAACAAGTATTAATTGTATGTAAAAATATAACCCCTAATATAAGTAAACCTTTTAAATTATCATAGTAAAATATACGAATATAATAACCTCCTATTATAATTCTTTATTTTACATTATATATATTTACATTTAAAATTATTAAAAAAAACTACATTTAGTAGTTATTTATCTATCCCTAAAGCACTATTAAATATTAGATCAACTTCTTTAGTATCTAACTCTGCTTTGTCCCATTCAGCTCCATATTGTGACAAATATTCTAATAAAAGACCTATTTTCAACCATTCTCCATCACATATCAAACTAAGTAAACCAGCTATTTTATTAACCATATATTTATTAAGAATTTTCATATCACTTTGAGATAATTGATTATTAGCATGCATATCTTCTACTGGACCATTTCTAAAAAAATAATGTGTCAAAGCTTTAGATATCCAATCTATGTTTTCTTTTTTCATTAATTTTTCATAAGTATCTTTATTTAATTTATCAAATAGATCTTTATTTTTTGATACAAAATTTTTATATATATAATCGATAGAGTTTACTTTTATATCCCACTTTCTTCTTTTATATAATACTTTACTTGAATCAACATCATATAAGTAAGCTATTAATTTATTAGGAATTTGTTCATCAATAAATAAACTTGCTAATTGTTCTTTACTAATATCATCAAAATTTAACTTCTGTCCTTGTTTTTTTAATTCCAATAATTCTTTATATTTATAAACCATACTAATCTACTCCATAAGTTTTAATTTAAAGCTATCTTAACATATTATTTATAGATTCTCAAATCATTTTTTATTTGCACTAAAAACAAAACCAATAGTATAATAAGGTAGTATAGTAATAAAAAGGAAGTAATGCAGTAAATGAAGAAATTTAAAAGACGTAATATTATGATAGGAATTATTATAGTAGCTGTAATTCTTACGATAACAATAGGAATAGTGTTTTCTAATAAAAGTAACAACAAAGTAAGTATGAATGTTAAAGTTAAAGAAAAAACTTTTAATTATACAGCTTATATAAAAATTAATCCTTTAATCAAAATATCATTCACAAGAACTTGTACATATAATGGTAAGAAAAAGAATTGTACTAATCCAATTGTTAAGGAATATGAACTTATAAATGACGATGCAAAGTTTATTTATAAAGATATAAATTTATTAGCTTCTACTAAGAAATTAAATGAAGTTTTACTTATGATATGTAAAATAGCTAAAGATAAAAATATACTATTTACATCAGTAGATATTTATAGTAACTGGTCTGATATGGAAAATTATATAAGTAAGAATAAGGATAAGGATATTACATGGTCCTATAATTTTAATTTTGTTAATGAATTTGAAAAAGAAGATATTAATAATTTAAATACAAATATAACTTATACAGTAAAGTTTGATACTGAAGGACCTCAAACTATAGAAGATCAATTGGTAAAATTAGGAAATAAAGTTCAAAAACCTAAGAATCCAACAAAAGATGGCTATACATTTGTAGAATGGCAATTAGATGGTAAAGCATTTAACTTTGATACTTTGATTAATAGTGACATTATATTGAAAGTTAAATGGGAAGAAGTAAAGTCGCTAATAAATAATAGTATTAATACAACAGAATTTTCAAAGCCTGAAGATCATAATAATTCAATTATTAACTTAAATGATAATGTTATATATACTTTAAGTACAACATCATATAAATGTAAAAGCAATGTAAATGATTGTATATCTCAAACAATTATAGATAATATAAATAATTCACTAGGATACAACGATTGTGGAAGTGACTATAATATTTTATGTTTTGAATCTATAACTTTATGGGATAAATATAACAATGCTAAATACTATGGTAATAAAATAGATTTTGAAAAAAACTTATTAGAAGCTGGTGCTAGATTAAATGGTTTTGATTCAAAAGACAATTTAGTATTAGACGAAGATACATGTAATAAATTTAAATTAAGTTGTAATAGATGGTAAAGTTTATTTGTTGATTAATTCACTTCAGCAATAAATTTACCTTTTTTAATGCCATAAAGTAAAAAGTGATAATAAAAATATCATCACTTTTTTATCATCTAATTATCTCTAATAGTATTATAAAATAATTTTTTATTTTTAATTACATTATATTTAATAAATGATTGCCACGTAAAAAACATCTTTCATACTTCATTAATCTTAAAAATAAACAAAAACGAGAGCTTTCACTTTCTTCAGAGGGGAAAAATTTAAATATCAATTCGTAACAATTTAATAATGTATCAAAGCTTTATAAATTAGGTCTTTTTATTTTCTGAAAATTTATTAAAATGACTTTATTTTTAACATTTAGATAAATTGACTTGTAATTTGTTTAATTACTTATTAGTTAATTTATAAATAATTGTTCCCATTACTAAACCAAGCGAAGAATCAATAAAATACCAAACTATATAAATTAAAGTTGTTTCATTATAGTAAATAAAAATTGATGGTATAAATGATATTGAAACAACTAAAGGATAAAAATATTTTACTTTTTCTTTAGATATACTAGATATTATTATAGAAAGAATAAATGTTCCAACTATAAGCAATAATACTAAACCAATTATATCTGTCAGTCCTATAAATAAAGGAACAATATAAAACAAAAATAATTGTATTGTTAATATTAATATTTCTTTCCAAAATTTTTTCATAATTCCTCCATTTCTACAAATTGTTATTTATTTCACTAATATAATAACATTTTAACATTAAAAAA
>CANQCQ010000037.1 GCA_947589725.1 uncultured Bacilli bacterium
TGATTATATGTTGTATAGAAAGGAAAAGCAACCTACTGAATATCCAAGTGCAGGTAGTATTTTTAAAAGAGATAAAAATATTTATTCTAATTTAATTAATAGAGGATTTCATAATTTTATTGCTCCCGAAGAGGTAACTACTTCAAATGAAATATATCCATATATAGATGAATTAAATTATACTGACAGTGATAAAGCTAAAGATATTATCTATTTATCAAGTCTTCTTCATACTAAAACAACACGCTTTGAAAGTATTGACACAGATAAATTAAAAGAAAGATATGAAAGTACGGTTAAAAGATTAAATGATACTTATGAGTATTATATAAGAATGCAAGATGAAATAGAAGAACACATATACATGTCTCCAGCCGAACTTCTTTTAATGAATAACATATCTAAAATATATTTAATGCTTAATATCTCTAGAAAAAATATAGAGCAATACTACAAAACTGCTGAAGAAAAGTCTAATGAGAAAAAAGCCATCATTCATGGTAATTTGTCCCTCGATCATATTGTTGAGTCAGATGACAAATATCTCATAAGCTGGAATAAATCAACAATAGACATACCAGTATATGATTTAGTACAATTTTATAGAAATGATTTTGATAAAATAGAAATAGAGTCTTTATATAAAGAATATCAGTCAAAATATAAATACACGCAAGAAGAAAAAAATCTTTTCTTTTCTCTTATCAATCTACCACCTATTATAGAATTAAATAGTAGTAACTATGTTAACACTATTAAAGTAAGAAAACTTGTCAACTACATTGATAAAACTATCAGCTTTTCCCTAAAGCAAGATGAAGAAAATAAGGAATCCAACTAGAAAAAATTCAAAAAGTAAAATAATAGCATTTAATCTTGTTGTTATAAATACAACAAGTAATAACTGATAAAAAACAACTATCATAGTAACTAAAATACTAGATAAATAAAATATACTACTTCTTCTTTTTTGTTTACATGCATTGCATTTACAAAAGAATGGATGTCTAATTTTCATAAACTATCACCTAGTATAATTTATGAATATTAAAAATAAAAGTGAATTTTAATAGACTTTAAATTCCCAAAATAGTATAATAATTAAAGGAATTAGGTTCCAATATTTAGAAAAGAGGTAATAGTCATGGAATTAAAAGGATCAAAAACTGAACAAAATTTATTAATAGCTTTTGCTGGAGAATCTCAAGCTAGAAACAAATATACTTATTTTGCATCTCAAGCCAAAAAAGATGGATATGAACAGATAGCAGCTATTTTTGAAGAGACAGCTAATAATGAAAAAGAACATGCCAAAATGTGGTATAAAGAATTAAATGGAGGGAAAATACCAGATACATTAACAAATCTTAATGCAGCAGCAGAAGGAGAAAACTATGAATGGACAGACATGTATGATGGTTTTGCTAAAACTGCTAAAGAAGAAGGATTTACTCGTTTAGCTTATCTTTTTGAAGAAGTTGGGAAAATTGAAAAAGAGCATGAAGAAAGATATCGTAAATTAATAGAAAATATTGAAGGTGGATTAGTATTCTCAAAAGATGGAGATAGAATTTGGAAATGTCGTAATTGTGGCCATATAGTTATTGGAAAATCTGCTCCAGAAGTATGTCCAGTATGCTCTCATCCAAAAGCTTACTTTGAAATTAAAGCTGAAAATTATTAAAATAAAACTAGAAAGTTCTAAACTTTCTTTTTTTTATCTATAATTATATAGGTGGTTTTATTGAATCTTGTCCCCAAAGTACCAGCAAAAGTATTTTCTGGAAGTGCGGTGGTAGTAGGGTATTTACTAATAGAAGATTTAACGGCAAATGAACAAAATGCTCTCGGTAACTGGCTCATGTTAGCTGCTCAGGTCTTGTGTACCAATGCTTTTTATCAACAAGTTCAACAAGAAAGAAGCAATGCAGCTAACAATATAAACAACAATTCTAACACTTCTAACTCCAGTGAAAATATTCAAAGTGAAATAGAACTATTAAAGAAAGTAGTCAATGCTTTAAATAAAGAAATAAAGGATTTAGAAAGTAAAATATAATAATGTATTGTTGTAGAAATTATGTTATAATCAATTTATAAATTGGGGTGAACAAAATGATAAAACACGAGTTGTTAGTACCAGCTGGCGATATGGAAAGTCTAAATCAAGCTATAGCTAATGGAGCAGATGCTGTCTATGTAGGATGTAAGAATTTTAGTGCGAGAAAATTTGCTAAAAATTTTGATAACAACGAGATAATTACTGCTATCCGCTTATGCCATTTATATGGTGTAGAAATTTATGTAACAATGAATAGACGCTGTCTTAATACAAGACTTTGGTATGCTATGTTTAATTAGAGAAAAATATCCAGAATTAGAAATTCATGCATCAACGCAAGCCAATACATCTTCAAAAGATACAGCAGAATTGTTTTATAAATTAGGTGTAAAAAGAGTAGTATTTTCAAGAGAAATGTCTCTAGAAGAAATAAACAGTATAAAAACTCCAATAGAAAAAGAAGTCTTCATTCATGGAGCTTTATGCATAAGTTATTCAGGCAATTGCCTAATGAGCAGTATGCTAGGAAATAGAAGTGGAAATAGAGGAGAATGTGCTGGTTGCTGTAGATTGCCATATTCATTAGAAAAAGGTTCCAGAACTATTATTTCTAATAAATATCTTTTAAGTACCAAAGAATTAAATACCACAACTAGATTTAGGGAATTATTAGATAGCGATATTACAAGTTTTAAAATAGAAGGTAGAATGAAATCACCTGAATATGTTGGCTTTATAACAAGATTATATAGAAATCTAATAGACAGTTATTGTACAAATGTTGACATTGAAGGTTTAAACAAACAACTTAAAACAATTTTTAATCGAGGATTTACAGAAGGCTATCTTTTTAACACTGATCCTACTGAATTAATGAATATTGATAGCCCTAATCACATAGGTTTAGAAATAGGAAGAGTTATCGAAGTAAATCCGAAATGGATAAAAATAGAATTAAAAGAAGATTTGAATCAACAAGATGGAATAAGATTTTTAAATAATGGTAACGGATTTATTGTTAATTACTTGTATGGAAGTGATGGTAAATTAACAAATTCTGTTAAAGCCGGACAAATATGCTTTGTCGATAATAAAATAGAATTAAAGACAACTGATATCGTTTGTAAAACTCAAGATTATTTATTATTAACTAGTCTTAAAAAATTACCAATTAAAAGAATACCAATTACCATTCAAGTAAAAGCTAAACTATCAGAACCACTAGAAATAGTAATGTCTGATGGAACTAATTCTTTTAAAGCAACCGGAAATAACGTCCAAGCATCACAAAATGCTCCAATGACAAAACAACGTATCCGTGAACAAGTAGAAAAATTAGGCGAAACTCCATTCATAAGTACAACAACAATTGTAGATTCAGATTTAGACGTATTTATTCCCGTAAAAGAAATAAATGAATTAAGAAGAAAAATAACAGATCAATTAGTCCAAGTAAGAATGAACAAAAAAGTAGACTTTAAGCCAGTCGAAGTAAAGCTTACTGTACCAGATACTAAATTAGAGCCAACACTAACTGCATCAGTCTATACAAAAGAACAATTAGAAATGTGTAATAGATATAAATTAAAAAGAATATATGTGATGGATAAAGAAGTTTATAAGGATTATAAAATGAATGACAGGATTTATTATGTTCCTCCAAGAAATTCAAGAACACCAACATCCGGATATCAAAGAAGAGCTTTAGTTTCAGAATATTTTGACTTTTCACTTAAAGATACCCTAGTTGGAAATTATGGTTTAAATATAACTAACGTTTATACAGCATATTATATTTATAAATTAACATTACAACCAATAACTATATCTCCTGAATTATCAAGTGAAGAAATAATAAATTTTATAAATACTTATATCAAGACATTTAATGCATATCCAAATATAGAAATTGTAGGATATGGAAGAATTGAAAATATGGTAATAAAAGGAAACATACTTAAATTATCGACAAAAGTATATCAATACAAGCTAAGAGATCAGCAAAATAGAACTTTTCCAGTTTATTTTGATGGAGTAAACACTCATGTTTTAAATTATGAAAATATAAAGTTAGATGATATAAAAACATTGAAAAAATATGCAAGCATTAGATTAGACTTCTACGATGAAGAACCTGATAGAGTAAAAAATATTATTAATGAGTATTTAAATTAATATATAAATAATTTCAAACTTATGATAAAATTAAATAGATAGGAGTGATTTGATGACAAAAAAAAGAATAAAAAATTTCATTATTTTAGGTGCAATTTTCTTACTAGGTATAGGTCTTACTCTATATATTTGTAATTGTTATCAAGTATATGATGAATATCAAAAGCAAACTCCAGTTATTAGAGGAACTTTATCTGAAATAACTAGTGAAGAATTAGATCACTATCTAATGGAAAATCCGACAACAACTATTTACATGTGTACTTCCAGTAGTGACACATGCAGAAATTACGAAAAAGAGTTAATTAAATTATCCAAAACTTTAAACTTATCAGAATACGTAATTTATCTAAATTTAAGTGATGTTGATCAAAACACATTTATAGAAAAGTTTAATGCCGCATATCCATATAAAGTAGAATTAACATCATCATATCCAGCATTTGTTAGCTTTGAAGATGGAAAAGTAAAATACATATTGCAAGGTAATGAAGATGAAAAATTAACAATCTCTAAAACAAAGCAATTTTTAGAAATAAACAATATTGGAGAGTAACTCTCTCTTTTTTTAGGAGGCCAAAATGAACAACATAGTACTATATCAACCGGAAATACCCCAAAATACTGGTAACATAATGCGAACTTGTGTAGCAACTAACACTAAACTTCACTTAATTAAGCCATTAGGCTTTAAGCTAGATAGTGCTAGCATCAAAAGAAGTGGAGTAAACTATATAGACAAACTTGATTACGAAGTTTATGAAAATTGGGAAGATTTTACGACTAAAAATAAAGGTACATATTTTTACTTTACTAGATATGGCAGAAAACCCCATACAGAATTTGACTTTAGACCACAAAATGATGAAAATATCTATTTAATATTTGGTAAAGAGTCAACTGGTATACCAAAAGAGATATTAAAAAATGATTTAAAACATTGTATGAGAATACCAATGTCTGCTAATGTTAGAGCCCTAAATTTATCTAATAGTGTAGCAATAGCCATCTATGAAGCTCTAAGACAACAAAATTACAATGATTTATTATTTGAAGAACCTCATAAAGGTGCAGATTACTTAGAAAGGTAGGAAAATATGCTTGAGTTAAAAAAGATAACTAAAATATACAAAGTTGCCGATAATAAGCAAAAGGCCTTAGATAGTATTAATATTAAATTTAGACAAAGTGAATTTGTCTCTGTTTTAGGACAAAGTGGTTCTGGAAAAACAACACTTTTAAATATTATAGGTGGATTAGATAATTATGATTCCGGAGATTTAATAATAAATGGTATATCTACAAAAAAATATAATGATAGAGATTGGGATACCTATAGAAATCATAGAGTAGGATTTGTATTTCAAAGTTACAACTTAATCTCTCATCAAACAGCATTACAAAATGTAGAATTAGCCTTAACCTTATCCGGAGTAAATAAATCTGCTCGTCGAAGAAAAGCAATTCAAGTTTTAAAAAAAGTTGGTTTAGAAAAGCAAATGAATAAAAAACCTAATCAAATGTCTGGAGGACAAATGCAAAGAGTAGCCATCGCAAGAGCCCTAATAAATGATCCAGATATATTGTTAGCTGATGAGCCAACAGGAGCACTTGACTCTGAAACAAGTATTCAAGTACTAGATTTATTAAAAGAAATAGCTAAAGATAAATTAGTCATCATGGTAACACATAATCCTGATCTAGCAGAAAAATATTCAACTAGAATAGTTAAGCTATTAGATGGAGAAATAATAAGTGACAATAATCCATTTGATGGAAAAGAACAAATTAAAGAAGAACAAAAAAATAAAAAAAGCAAAATGAGCTTCAAAACAGCATTTGGATTAAGTCTTACGAACCTAATTACCAAAAAAGGTAGAACCATTCTTACTTCATTTGCAGGCTCAATTGGTATAATAGGAATAGCTTTAATTTTATCATTATCTCATGGAATTCAATCATACATTGATAAGACAGAAGAAGAAACACTAAGTTCTTATCCATTAGTAATAGAAAAAGAATCTATTGATATGTCTACGATGCTTCAAAGCCTAGTAAATGAAAATTCAGGAAAAGAGCATCAAGATGATAAAATTCACTCAGTAAATGTAATTGGCGATATGTTGACTACCATTAATCAAAAAGCCAATAAAAATGATTTAAAAAGTTTTAAAAAATACATCGAAAAAAAGAGTGATTTAAAAAAATATTCATCTGATATAAAGTATAGTTATAATATCACAATGAATTTATATAAAGATGACTCAGAAAAAATTGTTAGAGTTAATCCAACAACAGTATTTGATTCATTAGGAATGACTACAAGTGGTATGTCTAGTGCTTACTCCACAATTATGTCAAATTATAATGTTTTTACAGAACTTTTAGATAATGAAAGTCTTAATAAACAACAATATGATTTAGTAGAAGGTCATTGGCCTAATAAATATAATGAATTAGTTCTTATAGTAGATGAAAAAAAACAAATACCAGATTATACATTATATAGTTTAGGAGTATTAGATCAAAAAGAATTACAAAAACAATTTGATAACATGATAGCTGGTGAAAAAGTAACATTTGAACAAGTCTCATTAGACACAAAAGATTTGTTGAACCTAAAATTCAAATTAGTATTAAATTCTGATTATTATCAAAAAGAAAGCGGATTGTGGATTGATAAATCTCAAGACGAAGACTTTATGAAAAATTTAATCTCCAATAGTGAAGAATTTAAAATAGTTGGTATTATTAAACCAAATGCTGAAACAGCTGGAAGAAAACAATCAGGTTTAGTAGGCTATACTCATGATTTAAATGAATATTTAATAGAAAAAGTTCGCAAATCTCAAATTGTTAATGAGCAATTAGATAATCCAAATATTAATGTTTTTACTGGCAAAGAATTTTCAAGAAATTCAAAATTTGACTACTCAAATATGACACAAGAAGAATTAACGTACTTCCAAAGTTTATCCGCTGAAGAATTAGCAGAAGTTATGTCCTCTTATACTGAATATATGCAATCAACATATCAAGATAACATTGCTAAATTGGGTATTGCTAACTTAGATGATCCAGATACAATTTCAATATATCCAAAAGATTTTGATTCAAAAGAAGAAATAGAAAATATAATATCAAATTATAACAAAGGCAAGTCTGAAGAAGACAAAATTTCGTATACAGATATAGTTGGAGTAATGATGAGCTCAGTATCTAGCATTGTTAACGTAATAAGTAGTGTATTAATTGCTTTTGTAGCCATCTCACTAATAGTTTCCTCAATAATGATTGCGATTATCACATATATATCCGTTATAGAAAGAACAAAGGAAATAGGAATATTAAGAGCAATAGGAGCATCAAAAAAAGATATATCAAGAGTATTTAATGCAGAAACATTAATAGAAGGTGCCTCAGCTGGTGTAATGGGAATAATAATTACATTATTGTTAAACATTCCTATAAATTTAATCATAAAAAAAGTAGTTGGTATAAGTAATATTGCCAAACTCCCAGTAGATGGAGCAATAATTCTTATAATAATAAGTATTCTACTAACAGTAATAGCTGGCTTTATTCCATCAAAATTAGCAAGCAAAAAAGATCCAGTAGATGCTTTAAGAACAGAATAAAAAAGATATCAGTTGAATATCTTTTTTTGTTTAAAATAAAAGCACATTCCCCATAATCATTATGGAGGTGCTAATAATGGCAAAATACAAAGTAGAAATATCTGGAATTAATACAAATGACATAGATGTATTAAGTAATGAAGAAATGGTAAATTTATTTAACGACTTAAAAAAAGGTAATAAAGAAGCAAGAGAACTTTTAGTAAATGGAAATTTAAAACTAGTATTATCAATACTAAGAAAAATTAATAATAAAACAGAAAACTTAGATGATCTATTTCAAATTGGTTGTATTGGATTACTAAAAGCAATTGATAATTTTGATTTATCTTATGATGTAAAATTTTCAACATATGCAGTACCAATGATTCTAGGAGAAATAAGAAGATATATAAGAGACAATAACAGTATTAGAGTTAGTCGTTCTATTAAAGACTTAGCTTATAAAATAGTAAGACTAAAAGAAGATTACTATCTTAAAAATGGTAAAGAAATCGATATAAATGACTTAGCTAAAACATTAGATGTAACACCATTTGAAATAGTTAATGCAATTGATTCTTTAAAAGATCCAGTAAGTATATTTGAACCAATCTATAACGATGGTGGTGATACAATTC
>CANQCQ010000038.1 GCA_947589725.1 uncultured Bacilli bacterium
AAAAAAAAAAAAAAAACGCAATATTTTAATTGCGTAATTTTCAACAAAATATTTTATAATTCTATTTCTTCTATCTTCATAAAATTAGTTGGACGAGGTTGACTAGTTATTGGGAAACTTCCTGTAATTATAACTTTATCACCTATAGTTAATTCACTAAAGTTTTTAGCAGCTTCAATTCCTGCAGTTACTATTTTATCTGTTGTATCAAAAATTTCAGTTACTACTGGATAAACTCCCCAATTAGCAGCTAATCTTCTACCAGTTTTTTCATCTGGTACAAGAGCTAGAATTGGAGCATTTGGTTTTAAATTACTCATTAATCTTGCAGTAAAACCACTTATTGTTGATGCAACTATTACTTTTGCTCCTAAACGATTTGCACTTTCTACTACACATTCTGATATTGCAGTTGGAGTATCAACGCAATCTTCATCTTCAATGTAGTTAAATCTTGCATATTGTTCTGTAATTTCACAAACTTGTGCCATAGCAGCTACAGTTTCAATTGGATGCTTTCCTACTGTTGTTTCACCACTTAACATAACACAATCAGTTCCATCAAATACAGCATTAGCAATATCAGAAGTTTCTGCTCTTTTTGGTCTAAAATTACCCATCATTGTTTCTAACATTTCAGTTGCAACTACAGCAATTTTTCTAGCTTTTCTTGCTTTTTTAATTAATTCTTTTTGAACGACTGGAATTTTAGCACTAGGTATTTCATTACCCATATCTCCACGAGCAACCATAATACCATCTGATACTTCTAATATTTCTTCGATATTTTTGATTCCTAAGTCACTTTCAATCTTACTAATAATTAGGAAATCATCTCTACCATTTTCATGACATAATTGTCTTACAGCTTCTACATCTTCTTTACAAGATACAAATGAAGCAGCTATTATTTCTCCACCATTTTCACAAGCATATTTAAGGTCATTTCTATCTTCTTCATTAATATATGGAATGTTTAATTTAACTCCAGGAACACTTAAACTTTTACGATTTCCTAAAGTTCCTCCATTTACTATTTTACAAGTTACACCATCATCTTCTTTACTAATGACAACAATTTTCATCTTGGCATTTTCAAGTAAAACTTCAGAACCGATTTCTAAGCTATCTATTGCTTTTGGATGGTTAACTGTTATTCTTTCTTCATTTCCTACTACATTTTCTTTTACTAAACGAATAGTTTTTCCTTCTACTAATTCAATAGATTCATTTTCTAAAACACCACTTCTAAATTCTGGTCCTTTAGTATCCCAAAGAATTGCTACATTCTTTCCTGTTCTTTTTCTCACTTCGCGCACTGAAGATAAAGCTTGTTTTCTTTCTTCATCTGTTGCATGAGAAAAGTTTATTCTAGCTATGTTCATTCCTGCTAAAACCATTTGTTCCATTACATCTGGTGTATTTGAAGCAGGACCGATACTACATATTATTTTAGTCTTTTTCATATAAATACTCCTCCATACCAATGTAGATTTTATCATAAAAAAATAAGCAATTCAACATAAAAATTTAGTTTTCATTTTAAATTGCTTTTACTTTTACCATATTAATATATGAATTAAGATTAATTTTGACATTTAGTACATAAATAAGTACCTCTTCCACCTATTCTTATCTTAGTTATCGTACTACCACAATTTGGACAAGGAGAATTTTCTCTACCATGAACTAATAGTTCATTTTGAAAAAGTCCATGTACTCCTTCACTTGATGTGAAAGATTTTATAGTTGTACCTCCAAACTCTACTGCACGAGATAAAACATCTTTAGTATTATCAATTATTTTTTGACATTCATCCATTGTAATTGAAGATGATTTTCTATTGGGATCAATTCTACTCATAAACAGAATCTCATCATCATAAATATTTCCAATTCCGCAAATAATACTTTGATCTAATAACGCTGTTTTAATAGGTACTTTCAACTTATTAAGTTTATTATACAAATATTCTTTCTTTAAAGATTCATCATAGTATTCAAGACCTAGTTCACTTAAAGGTTTAACTTTATTTACTTTATCTTTTTCAATTAAATACATTTTTCCAAATTTTCTAACATCATGAAATCTAAAACTAATATCATCATCAAGTATAAATTCTACATGTTCATGTTTTCCTAAATCTTGTCCTTTCTTTCTAAACATAAATTTACCTTCCATACGAAGATGAACTAATAAACAATATTTATCTAATTCAATAACTATAAACTTACCTCTAGTAGATACTTTATTTATTTTTTCTCCTATGATTCTTTTCTTAAATTCATCTGTTGTGGGATAAGCAATTATATTATCCCAGTATATATTACAATCAGTAATACATTTATTACTAATTAAGGGAGTAAGACTTTTAACAACAGTCATTACTTCTGGCTTTTCAGGCATACTACTACCTCCTTACTTGGCTTCTGCCCAATTATTTCCATATTCTATATCTACTTTTAATGGAACATTTAATTTATATGTATTTTCCATTATATTTTTAACTATTTCTATTACTTCTTCTAATTCATCTTTTAAAACATTAAAGACTAATTCATCATGTACTTGAAGTAACATTTTACTTTTTAAATTACGTTTATTAAATTCCTCATAAATTTCTACCATAGCTTTCTTTAAGATATCAGCTGCTGTACCTTGAATAGGTGTATTAAGAGCCATTCTTTCTCCACCTTGTCTTATAAGATAATTTTTACTTTGTAATTCTTCAATTATTCTTTTTCTTCCCATCAAAGTCTTTGAATAACCATTTTGGTATGCATCTGATTTTAATTTTTCCATAAAATCAACAATTCCAGGATATGTTTTCAAATAATTATCCATAAACAATTTAGCTTCTTTAAAATCAATACCTAAGTCATTAGCAAGACCAAAGGAACTAATGCCATATACAATTCCAAAATTAACTGCTTTTGCAGTACGTCTTTGTTCCTTTGTAACGTGTTCCATAGGTACATCAAATATATCTGATGCTGTTTTAGTATGAATATCTTTATCATTATTAAAAGCATCAATTAAGTTTTGGGTATTTGACATATGAGCAAATACTCTTAATTCTACTTGAGAATAATCACTACCTAGTAAATATGAATTTTCATCAGGTATAAAGGCTTTTCTAATAATTTTAGAATAATCTCCTCTGGCTGGAATATTTTGTAAATTAGGAGAAATACTTGATAATCTTCCAGTACGTGTTAATGCTTGAGTATAAATTGTATGAATTCTACCGTCAGATCTTACTTCATCTACTAATCCTACTGCATAATTTGTATATAATTTTGATAAAGTTCTATATTCTAATATTTTATTTACTATTGGGTAATCATTAGCTAGTTTATCTAAGACATCTTTACTTGTAGAATATTTATTATTCTTTACTCTTCCGGGATATGGAATAGCTAAATCTTCAAATAATATTTTAGAAAGTTGAGATGGTGATAAAATATTAAATTTTACAGAAGCTAAGTCATAAATTTCTTCTTCTACAACATCCATCTTCTCTTTTAATTCTTTTTGAACATCTTTTAAGTAGTCAACATCAACCCTTATTCCAGTAAGTTCCATATCTGCTAAAACAATACTTAGGGGCATTTCTATATTTTTAAATAAATATTCTAAATCATTTTTCTTTATATCTTCTATAATTTTTTCTTTAGTTTCATATATAAATTTGGCTTTTGATATAGCTAATTCTTTTAAATGTTCCTCTTCTACTTCTTTAGGCCTTTTATCAGAACCATAACTATCTTCATATAACTCTATATCATAATTCAACTTTTTAGCAACAAAACTTATATCATCTTTAACTACATAATCTAATAAATAAAGAGCAATTTCACTATCATAGTCTACATTTTTAAAGTTAATATCAAAAGGATTTAAAACAACTATATTTTTCTTTTGATCATATGTACTTTTATTAGTATTAGTATTAAAAATATCTTTATATTGTTTAATTTGTGACTTATCAATAAAATATCCTTTTTCTCCATCATAGATACCTATACCTAAGACTTCACTTTTTGAATAGATACTTCCTCTTATTTCTACATAGAATGAAAAATCTTTATTTTTATCAAAGTTATTTATATCATCTATAACTAATGGTTTAATTTCAGCTTTTTTTTCTTCTAATATCTCTTTATATAAATCATATTTTTTAATTAGAGAAGACATTTCTAATTCTTCTAAGTATTTTGATAATTCTTGTCTATTAATTCCTTCATATTTACAATCTTTTAATTCAAATGGAATTGGCACTTCTTTATAGATTGTTGCGATATCATAAGACATAAAAGCATTATCTTTATCTAATAATAATTTTTCTTTTGTTTTTCCTGTTACTTTATTAATGTTATCATAAAGATTTTTTAATGATCCAAATTTTTCAATTAAACTAATTGCTGTTTTTTCTCCTATTCCCTTAACTCCTGGAATATTATCAGAAGAGTCTCCCATTAAAGCTTTTAAATCAATCATTTTAATTGGATCACATTTATATATTTCTTTAAATTTTTCTTTTGTCATCATAATATAATCATTACTTTTTATTAGTTTGACAGTTACTTCATCACTAATTAATTGTAATAAATCTTTATCACTTGAGATAATTGTTGCGATAAATTCATCTTCTTCATCAACTATTCTTGACATTGTTCCAATAATATCATCAGCTTCATAATTATCAATTTCAAAATATTTTATTCCCATAGCTCCAAGTATTTCTTTTGCAATAGGAAATTGAAGTTTTAATTCATCTGGCATAGTAGCACGTCCTGCTTTATAGACATCATATTTATCATGTCTAAATGTTTTTCCTTTATCAAATGCTACTAATATATAGTTAGGGTTTTCCTCTCGTATTATCTTATTCATCATATTAATAAATCCATATAGACCATTAGTTGGAAATCCTTTAGAATTTTTCATTATATTTCCTGTATAAGCAGTAGCATAATAACTTCTAAATAATAAATTATTTCCATCTACTAATATAATTTTATTCATAATATCATCACCTGTAAAATAGTATAACATAATAATGTTATTGTTTTATAAATTTTTAATATAATTAAAACATTTGTTTGACATAAACATAAAATAATGCTAGAATTAACTTAGAGGAGGTACTTTATGGAAAAATTAACAGATAAACAGAAAAATATTTTACAAATTATTAAACAACTAATAGCTAAAAATGGTTATCCACCTACTGTTAGAGAAATTGGTCAAAAAGCTAATCTTCATTCACCAGCAACTATTCATTTTCATTTAACAAAGTTAGAAGAGAAAGGTTTTATAAAAAAAGGAGATAATAAAAATAGAACTATTGAGTTATTAGTTCCTAATGAATATGTTGAAGAAAAAAATGATGTAGTTAATGTTCCACTCCTTGGTAAAGTTACAGCCGGTAGTCCAATAGAAGCCATTGAAACTCCTGATGAATATATGGCTATTCCAGTATCTTTAATAGGACACAAAAATGAAGTGTTTACATTACGAGTAAGTGGTGAATCAATGATAAATGTCGGAATATATGATGGTGATATTTTAATTGTTGAACGAAAGAATACTGCAGTCAATGGAGAAACAGTAGTTGCTATGAATAATGAAAATGAAGTTACAGTTAAAACATTTTATAAAGAAAAAGATCATTTTAGATTACAACCAGAAAATGATACTATGGAACCTATTATATTAAAAGATGTAACCATTTTAGGAAAAGTAATAGGTCTATATAGAAAGCTATGAAAAAAAGTGGATTAAGCTCCACTTTTATTTTTTAATAAAATATCTAACAATATAACTTCCTATTAATAAACCTGCACTTGCTGGGACAAAAGCACAACTTCCTGGAGTTCTTGTTTTAGTATTAATAGGTAATTCTTTGGAACTACATACTAATACTTTTTTATTTATTTTTTCTTCTTTTACATATTTTCTAAGAATTCTTGCGATAGGATCATTTATTGTATTTCTAATATCAGTTATTTCTAATTTTGATGGATCTAATTTATTACCAGTACCCATACTACTTATAAAAGGAATATTATCCTGAATACATTTACTTATAACCATCTTTTTAACTGAAATAGTATCACAGGCATCAACAAAAAAATCTATTTTTTCTTTAAAAAGATCTAAAAAATTATCTTTATCAATAAAATTAGTCATTTTTACAACTATACAATCTGGATTTATTTGTTTAATTCTTTTTTCAAAGACATCTACTTTTAACTCACCTATAGTTGAACTTAAAGCTATAATTTGTCTATTAATATTAGATTCATCTATTTTATCAAAGTCTACTATAATTATTTTACCAATACCACTTCTAGCAAGACTTTCTACGACATAACCTCCTACACCACCAATACCTAATACTAAAACACATTTTTTAGATAATTCTAATATGTTAGATTCACCAATTATTTTTTCTAATCTTACTAATCTAGGCAACATTATTTAATTGAACCTCTTCAATATGTTTTATTAACTGCTTTTGTTTTTGATTTCTAGATTGTATTAAATTAAGTGGTTTATTATATATTATTTGATTAATATAACTTAATTTTGAATATATTTCTCTATTAGTTAAAGCAATATTATAATAATTTCTTAAACTCTTAGAATCTCTTGTATGGACTATTTCTAAAGCTTTTAGTGTATCATTTAAACTATCTTCAGGAATAGTTGTATCAGTAACAACAGTACAATCAAAGTTTTTTAAGAAATCAATTGTTTTATCTAAATCTGATATTCCAGCTTTTTCAAATAATTCTGGCCATTTAGATGAATCTCTTTCTTGTTTAACAATTCTTTGTAATTTCATTATTTTATCATCTGATAAATTTTTCCCTATACCAGCTTTTTCAAATGATAAATATTTTCCATTATTAGTTCCCGGTATTTCTTTTCTCATATCGGTAAGAACTCTTCCATATAAATCATCTAACTCATCATTTACCTTTTGAGGAGGAGGAGCAACTTCATAGACATCATATAATTTAGAATCTCTTTCTTGTCTTGTAGTTACTAGATAATTTCTTTTATAATGCATAGTATTATATCTAATGAAATTTATAGGAGATACATAATCTTTTGAATCATTATAAATAGATTCAGATAATTTTTTTCCATTAACTATAATTTCACTTTCACTAGCATCTTTATAACTAACTTTTGTTTTTATTTTTTCAGCATTTTTTAATGTTATTTGGACATTTAAAATTCTATTTTTATTTACTATTGGCAATATTAGCATGTTTACACCCACCTCTGACACGCATTATTATACTAAATTATAAAAAATTATACAACAAAAAAAATCAGGTTGAGCGTCCTTGCTAACGATAAAACCTGCGCGTTTCCACAGGTGGGTGTCCGTACGCTACCTTTAGGATTCTTAAAACTAATTTAAGCATTCAACACAGATAACTGATCAAGACTCCCGTATCGTTACTTTAGTCGGTTTTATAAGAAGCAGGATTCGCATCTTCCTGATGATTATATTGTATCATAGGTAATTTACTTCACACAAGGTATCCGACACTCATTTTACATTTAAAACATAAAATAAATTAGGTGATTATATGTATTATGAAAATGGGTCTTTTAAAATCTATTATGAAAAATATGGAACTGGTGACAATAATATTTTAATTTTACCGGGATGGGGAGATACTAGACCTACTTTTAAATACTTAATTAATAATTTAGCTATAGATAATAATGTTTATATAATTGATATTCCAGGATTTGGAAATAGTATTGTAAAAGAAGAAGATCTTAGTATTTATGACTATGCTTCATGTATTAGAGAAATAATACAACATGAAAAAATTGATAATCCTATTATAATTGCTCATTCATTTGGAGGAAGAATTGCTACATTATTATCAGGATATTATAATGACGAAATTAAAAAAATGGTTTTTATTGACGTTGCAGGAGTTAAACCTAAGATGAATATTTATAAAGTAGTAAAAAAATATACATATAAATTTCTTAAAAAAATTTCAATTTTATTACCTAAAGAAAAAAGAGATAAATTTAAAAAATATTTATTTAAAAAATATTCATCTACAGATTATTATAATTTACCTGAAAATATGAAAAAAACATTTCAAAATATTGTTAATACTGATTTAACTCAGTATATATCAAGTATAAAGTCAGAAACCTTAATTTTATGGGGAGAATATGATGAGGCTACTCCTTTAAAGGATGCTTATAAATTTCGAAAAAAAATAAAAGATTCTGCTTTAATAATACTAAAAAAAGCTAATCATTTTTCTTATTTAAACTATCCATATCTTACTATTGATATTATTAATAAATTTATAAATGAAAAAAAATGATTTTATTGAAAGTTCAATTTTAATCATTCTTTTTTTGCATATTTACTTCA
>CANQCQ010000039.1 GCA_947589725.1 uncultured Bacilli bacterium
ACATCAATCATACCCATTACATCTGTTATTTCCATATTAAGTTCAGTTCCCTTCATATCTTTAGTCCAAATGATAAATGGTACTTTTCTACCTAATTCATATTGATAAGAATCATATTCTTTATAATTTGGATCATCTTCATCTAAGATACCATCTGTTTCTTTATTATAGTTGTATAATCTATTATAATTTGCTTTTGGTAGTCTAGCATCATGATCTCCATATAATATAAAGACTGTGTTGTCTAAAAGACCACTTTCTTCTAATTCTTCTAGGAATTCTCCTAGAGCAGAATCAGCATAGTGTACTGATTTAAAATAATTACCTAGTTTTGTACCTTCCATATAAGGATATACAACTTCTTCAGTAGTACCATCTTCATGAGTAACGGTCTCTTTTAAGGAAACATCAAATTCTCCATACTTTTCAACATCCGAAAATGGTGTATGATTACTTAGCATAATTAATGTTGCATACCAATTTTCATTTTTATTGTTTATGGCAGTCATTTTAGTTATTGATTGTTTAAAGAATTCTTTGTCTGATAAGCCTAAGCCAACAATATTTTCAGGATCTACTTTATAGTCTGACTTAGCATAAAATTTTTGATATCCAAGAGACTTATGCATTGATCTTCTATTCCAAAAGTCAGCATTATTAGCATGCATACTAAAAGTATAATATCCTTTTTCATTAAAATAGCTAGGAGTTCCATTATATACTCTATTGGAATATGACACAAAAGCAGTACCACTCTTAGTTGGCATTAAAGATGTATTAAAAGTTAATTCAGTATCACTACTTGTACCAACACTAACTTGGGAATAAAAGTTTGAAAAATACATTCCTTCGTGAGCTAATTTATTAAGATTTGGAGATACTTCTACGCCATTAAATTTAAGATCAATAACATTAGTCATCAAACTTTCACCATGAATTACTATTACATTTTTACCTTCAAATATATTAGTATATTCATTAGTTTTACCAACATCTTCTACATTTGCAAAATAATCATCAAATGATTTTTTAGCTCTATCATAACCAAACATGGCATTTATTTTAGGTTGTATCGAAGTAACTATATCATTTATTTGATATACATAAATACCAAATCTCATAACTATATATTCTTTATTCCACTGTTTAATAAATCTAGTAACATCAAGCGATGTTAAAGTTATACAATAGATAAATAATAAAGCTATACCAGTTACTAAAGTACCAGTCATTTTTTTCTTTCTTTCAGACTTTAATTCTATTTTTCTAAGTTTATGTTTTTTATTGATTCTAAATTGAACAATAATTAAAGCAAGAGGACCTATAACATAAAATAAATCTTTCAATTGAATGACATTTTCAACTACTGCATCTCCTACATCCCCAATATATTGAGTAAGAGATAGCATGGAAACAGAAGCAAAAGATGTATAAAATGTGTAATAAGCAGAATTTATCATACATATTGCAGATAATAAAATGTCAAATATTAAATAATATGTAAATCTGTTTTTTGGTTTGCACAAATAACCAAATGAGCCAATAATTATAGCTACAATTGTATCAGCAAATATTGCTTTTATAGATAAATAGTTTTCTAAAGTGTGCATACAAAAAAACCTTAAAACTGTTGAATTTAATACTACTGTTATAACAAATGTAATAAATAATAAATTTTCTGATATATATTGTTTTATTAAATGTTCAGTTTTAATTTTTTTTATCTTTGTTTTTGTACTATTATAAAACTTAACTATTCCTTTTTTTATTCTTTTCATATGACTACCTCGCCTTCTTAAATTATAGCATTAATAATACTTATTTTCAATATTGGGCAATTAGTAAAACTATTCTGATAGCCTTTGTTTTTCTTTTTCTACTTTGTATGCACCAGCATTTAATACCATTCCTAACACAAATATATAAGACATTATATAAATCCACAACATTAAAATTACAATATTAGATATGCTTCCATAAAACTTATTATAATTAGTAAATGCTCCTATATATACTGAATATATTTCTGATGATATAATCCAACCAACAGTAGTAAATAAAGCACCTCTTGTTGTAGTTGATGAATTTATTTTTTCATCTGGAGCCATCACATATAATAATTTAATACAAAAGAATAAGCCAATAATTAATAATGGATATTTTGTTAGTTGATATATAACATATAGTGTAAAATATAATTTGTCATTTAAGATATTATTAGTTATTAATTCAAATATTTTATCTCCAAAAATAGGTAATAAGAATAACATAATAAATAATCCTTCTAGTACAAATGTCATAAGTATTGCTTTAATTCTTCTTCTAATAAAGTCTCCTGATTTTATCTTATATATTTCATTAGAAGTAATTATCATTGAATGCGGACCATTTGATGCTAGTATAAAAGCTGATATAAAGAAAATACTGATGTTAAAATTAGGACCTTTATTATTCATAATGTCTATAATAAAATTAATTACACCATCAGGAATTGTACCTGACATTAGTCCTTGTAATGTTTCTACTTGTATCGATAGTGATGAAGTAATAGCTCCAAGAAGTGCAACTAAAGGAATCAAACTCATTACAAGAAAAAAAGCAAGTTGACCTGGAAGAATTCTCATTTCAGGCCTTTTTATTGTATTTATTACTTTCTTAAAAAAACCTCTTGCATCTTCCATTATAATCACCTTACTTATATTCTTCTTTATTTGTTATCATTTCTAATGTAGCTTCATTTATAGCGTCATCTAATGTTTTTATTTCATCAGTTATCATACTATATCCAACTGCTACTCCAAATCCGTGAGGTAGAGTTTTCATTTCTTTAGATAATTTTTTAGTATATGTACTAATCTGTCTTTCACTGTAACCTACTAAATATATTAAGAACTCATTTCCATCTGTTCTTATAATTTCACTGTTTTCAAGTTGTGTATTAACAAGTATTCCAGCTGCTTTAATTATTAATTGGTCACCTTCTTCATGACCATAATTATCATTAACATATTTAACACTATTTAAGTCAAGTATTACTATAGCTTGTGGAAAAACATTACAATCTTCCCATTCTGGCATTTTAGCATTTAAATAATTTCTATTTTTTAATGAAGTCAACATATCAGTATATTTATGTCTATCTGTTATTTTAACTTTCTTTATTTGTTTCTTTTTCTTAATAATTAAATAAATTATAGTTAATAATATTAAAGGAATAAATATAATTAATAAAACAGTTATGTATGCTTGTTCTAGTGTTGAATCTTTTAGTATTGTTGCATTTAAGTTTTCTAATCCACTATTTCTATAATTATAGTATGAATTAGTACTAATGATATAATTAAATAGCTTATAAAAAGCTTCATTATTACTTTTAACCATAAATTTATAATCATTCATCATGGTATCTTTATAAAGTAATTGTAAATCTTTAAACTTAGTAGTTTGATAATAACTATATATTTCATAATCTACTACAATTAATCGATTTGTTGCCATTTGTACTAGATCATCTATATTTTTATATGATTTTATTTTAGCTTTTGAATTATTTGAAAAGTAACTATATAGAGAGTTTTCATCTAACATAGCTATTTCAGTATCTTTTAGACTTTCAAAAGAATTTACAATAGACTTATTTTCTTTTGAAGCTAGTACTGCATAGTCTTCAATAAATGTAGATAAAGTTTCTAAATATTTGTCTCCTCCATAGTTATAATAATCAAAGTAGACATCTACATCTCCTTTATCTATGGCTTTTTTTAAGTCATCAAGAGATGAATATTTTTTATATTTAAAATTAATTCCTGATAATCTAGATATACGATCTATATATTCTCCTGCTATTCCAGCAACTCTTCCATTTACACTCATTTCATATGGTAAATTATCAACATAGCCATAAACATAATTTTTAGATACTAAAGCAGACTTTTCTTTAGCACTAATATTATTATTTTCTATATAATAATTTAAATATTCATCATTATATTCTTTAATATAATTTGTTTGTCTCCATTTATTATAATATTTAGTAACTATTTGATCTAATTTTTTATTAGTACCAGTTAAAGTTAAAACTACTTGTTTTTTCATCTCAGTTAAATAATAGTTGATTGAATAGGAATCATTTTTTATAATTCTATTTAAATACATTATATTTGGAACAACAATCATATTAACTTCATTATTATTTAGAGCATTATATAAAGCATCAATACTATCATAATTTTTATAAGATAATGAACTACCACTTTTTAAGTAATAGCTAACTTCTTGTGAATCATTTGTAAATACACCAAAAGTTAGATTTTTCATATCTTTAATATGATTTATTCTTTGATAAGTTTTTCCTACAATAATATAATTATCATTAAATAATAGTAAGTCATTAGCTCCTAAATTTTCATCATTATTTAATATTCTAATTTTATATCCATCTTTTGATGGTTTTTGATTTTTTAAATAAGATATTTTATTAAATTCAATACCAATGTTTTGTTCAAAGTCTTCTATAAAATTAAATATTAGTCCACTACCATTTTCACCATATAATGGATAATCATTAATTAATTCAAAATCATAAGCTTCATCTTTATTTTCTTCAACCCATTTTTTTTCATTTACCGTTAATGATGTAGTAGCATCTTCTTTATTATAATAACGATAGACAAATACAAAAGCTACGATAGCAATAATTATTGGTATTATAACTAGTATTCTTTTTTTCATAATAATTCCCCTATCTATCTTTTGTCCATGTAATATTATCTTTAGTGTGATGTTTATATCCTATAATTGGAAATTGAGCTTTGTCTTCTGATTCGGCTTCTTTATTTAAATATATTTGGAAATCATAGTATGATTTTTCTTTCTTACTAAATTTTTCTAAAGTTGCAGAAGCTAATTCCTTTGCTGTATCTCTTGATACATCTGCTTTAACTGATAAAATTATGTTAACAATTCTACCTTGTATTCTTACTTTGCACCTATCAGTTTGCTCAGATACTTCTTTTTTTATCTTTTGATTTATTTCATCACTATCAATAGTAACAACTTCATCGCCAGTTAATCTTTCACCATAGATAGCAACTTCATCACTATCACTAAATATTAATAGTATTTTTACTAAAAAAACAGTAACTAAAATTACTAATAACAAAAATAATATTAATAGCTTATTCTTTTTAATTTTATTCATAACATTTTTCATTTTCCATCACATCCTAGTATAGTATAAATTATACACTATTCTTATATGTCTTTTCAATAATCATTATTATTTTAATTCTGCAAGTAATATTTCCATAGCCATTTTGGGATTAACACTACCTTTAGTTTCTTTCATTATTTGTCCCATTAAATATTTAATAGCTCTATCGTGACCTGCTTTGTAATCATCTACAGATTCCTTGTTTTCTGAAATTATTTTTTTAACTACATTTTTTATCATAGAATCGTCTGTTATATTTTTTACTCCAGATGATTCCATAATTTCATTTATAGTCTTTGTACTTTCCATAATTTCTTTTACAATGTCTTTTAAATTTCTACTTGTTAAAGTTCCTTCACTTTTTTTATTTACTAAATCTATAAATCTTTCAGTAGTTAATGTAGTGTCTGTTATTTTTTTATTCTCTTTATTTAAATATGCAGATATATCACCTAATAATAAATTAGATGCTTCTTTGAAGTCTATTTTTTTATCTAAAATTGTATTTAAATAGTCAGATAAAGATCTATTTTGAATTAATTTAACAACATTAGCTTCAAGTATTCCTTTATCTATATATCTTTGTTTTCTCTCATCAGGAAGCATTGGTATTGTTTTAGTAACTTCTGAAATCATTTGATCTGTAATATAAATATATGGTATATCAGGTTCTGGGAAATAGCGATAATCATTACCTGTTTCTTTTACTCGCATTAATACTGTATCTTGTAATTTATCATCGTATCTTCTTGTTTGTTCTTTAAAACTTTGACCATTTTCGTATATTTTTATTTGTCTTTGGATTTCTTTTTCTATACTTATTCCAACATTGGAAATGGATCCAATATTTTTAATTTCTACTTTTGTTCCAAAAGGGTCATCTATGTTTTTTCTAACTGAAACATTAGCATCGGCTCTCATTGAACCTTCTTCCATTTTGCAGTCAGATACATCTGAATAGAACAAAAGCTCTTTTAATTTTTCTAAGTATAATTTTGCTTCTTTTGCTGAAGTCATACATGGCTTAGATACTATTTCAATTAAAGGTACTCCTGCTCTATTAAAATCAAGCAAAGTTTTATCTGTTCTATGAGTACTTTTACAAGTATCTTCTTCTATATGCATCTCTTCTATATAGATTTTTTTCTTAATTCCTTTATCTTCTATTTCTACATAACCATCATAACCTATTGGTGTTCTAGCTTGAGTTATTTGATAATTTTTTGGATTATCTGGATAAAAATAATTTTTTCTATCAAAGTGCATTTGTCTTCTTATTTTACAATTAAGAACTGTTGCGGCTTTAATAGCTAGGTTAAATACTTCTTTATTTACATTTGGAAGTGTTCCTGGATAACCTAAGTCTATAACATTAGTAAGTGAGTTAGCCATTTGGCCATAACCATTCTTAGAGTTTGAAAATATTTTTGTATTTGTCTTTAATTCGACGTGTACTTCTACACCGATTGTTGGAATATAATTAGACATTACTCTTCACCTCCATTTGGATTTAATTGAAGGGCTAATTTTTTTTCAATGAAACTAGCAAGTTTATATATCTTAGCTTCTTCAAAAGCATTACCAATTATATGCATACCTATAGGCATGTGTTTTTTATCAAATCCTACTGGAATATTTAATCCAGGAAGGCCTGCCATATTTACTGGTATTACTAGAATATCATCCATAAAACTTTTTAGTGGATCATCCATTGGATCTGTTAGATCATAAGCTGTTGATACTGTTGTAGGACCAATAATCAAATCATATGATGAAAATACTCGTTCAAATTCTTTCTTAATATCATCTCTAATAGATAAAGCCTTATTGTAATATGTTTTAGCATTTTCACCACTTAATAAATAAGATCCTACCATAATTCTTCTTTTTACTTCATCACCAAATCCTTGTCCTCTAGTTTCATAATATAAGTCTTCTATGTTTTGTGGATTTGGTGCAGAAAATCCATATCTAATACCATCGAATCTCGCTAAATTTGAACTAGCTTCACCCATGGCAATTATTTGATAAAGTGTCATAGCATTTTCTAAATACTTAACATCTATATAGTCTACTACTGCTCCATTTTGTTCTAATAAAGCAACTGTTTCTTTAATTTTTTCTTTTATTTCAGATGAGACTATATCACTCATTAAATAATTAGGAATAGCTATTTTCATTCCTTTTATTTCTTCGCCAATCATTCTTGTAAAATCTTCACTTTCCATGTCAGCTGATGTTAAGTCTTTATTATCTACTCCAACTATGGCATTTAAAAGAATAGCATTTTCATAAACATTTTTAGTCATTGGACCTATTTGATCAAGACTAGATGCAAAGGCTACTAATCCATAACGTGAAACTCTACCATAAGTAGGTTTCATTCCAACAATTCCTGTATATGAAGCTGGTTGTCTAATTGAACCTCCAGTGTCTGTTCCTAAAGCAAATAAAACGTCGCGAGCAGAAATTGTGGCAGCTGATCCTCCAGAAGATCCTCCACAAATTTTTTCTTTGTTCCATGGATTTTTAGGTGCTCCAAAATAACTTGTTCGACTAGAAGAACCCATAGCAAACTCATCCATATTAGTTTTACCAATGATAATCATATTTTTTCTTTTTATTTTTTCTATTACAGTGGCATCATAAATTGGAATAAAATTTTCTAATATATGAGAAGCACATGTAGTACGTAGCCCATTTGTTATTATGTTATCTTTTATAGCAATAGGTAAACCAAATAAAATATTATCTACTTCTTTATTTTCTAAAGCATAAGCTTCCTTTATGGCTTCTTCTTTATTTAAAGTAATATAAGCATTTAAATCTTTATTTTTTTCGATTTGCTCAAACGCCTCATTTACTAAATCTATTGGTCTAATTGTTTTATTTTTTAATAATTCATGTATTTGTTTTATATCTTTATCTAGGTATCTCATATTAGGCACCTTCACTTTCACTGATAACTACTGGAACTGATATATAATTTCCAGAATGATTAGGAGCATTTTCAACAATTA
>CANQCQ010000040.1 GCA_947589725.1 uncultured Bacilli bacterium
AGTTTCTACAGAATTTGGGACGGTGATGGCAGAATGAGTACAGGTATAAGAAGTCAAATTGCACCAAAGGGATTACATTTTTCACCAAGTGATTTTGTAATAAGTGATAAATATGCTACTATTCTAACTGTTGTTTCATACCCAAAATACATCTCTCCTGGATATTTATCATCATTAACAAGTATGTCAGGTATTAAAGTTGTTGTAAAACATATACCAGTACCTTTTTCAGAAATGTCAAAAATGTTAAATAAACAAGTAGCAGATTTGAAAGATAAATATCGAAATGAAAGAGATCAAACATTACGAGAAAGAATAAGACAAGATGCTGAAAGTCTAGAGTATTTTACTTCAATGTTAGCTGGATCACAAGCAAAAATTTTTGATTTTCAAATGCATATTATGATTACAGCTGATACAAAAGAAGAACTAGAATTAAAAAAAGTAAATGTTAAAAATTATTTAGATGCAATGGAATTGCGAGCAATACCTCTACGTTTTGAACAAGAAAAAGTATTGAAATCAATAATACCAATCTTTCCTTCACAAGATGTTGAACAAAGAATTGGTACACCAATACCATCTGTTACTATTTCAGCAATGTATCCATTTATATTCGATAGTATAAAAGATCCTGGACTTTCTACATTACTTGGAGTTGATTTTTCAGGAGGAGTAATTCTATTTAATCAATTCCTATACAAAATTAGAAAAGAAAATAATAGAAATAATGCCAACATGATAATTTTAGGTACATCTGGTTCAGGTAAATCAACAGCAGCAAAGTTGATGCTTAGAACTCATATAAGAAATGGCTGTCAAATAGTCATAATAGATCCAGAAGATGAATTCAGAGAAATTACTAATACTTTTGGAGGCGATACTGTCGATATCGGTAAAGGTGGAGAATTTGGTCTTATTAATCCACTTGAAATAGTAATAGATGCCGATGAAGAAGAAATAGCTCAAGGATTAGGTCATTCTGTTATTACTAGAACTCTTCAATTTCTAAGAGGTTTTATGAAATATTATGATCCATCTATTGAAGAAGATGTTTTAAATATGTTTAGTGAAATAGTTCAAGATACATATAAGAGATTTGGAATAGATTATACATCTGATTTTACACATTTTACTTCTCAAGATTATCCAACCTTTAGTGATGTTTATGCAACAATTAGAGGAAGATTAATGTCAATAACTGATCAAACTCAAGAAAGAGATATTCTAGAAAGACTTGAATTAAAAGTAAGACCAATAACAAGAGAATTAAAATTTTATTTTGATGGACATACAACTTTAAGAAAAGATAGTGACTTCATGGTATTTAATATTAAAGAATTAATGAATAGTGATTCAACTGTTAGAAATGCCTTATTCTTTAATGTTTTAAAATATGCTTGGGGATTATGTCTTGATTCAAGTGTAGACACAGTACTTATGGTAGATGAAGCTCATGTTCTTTTGGGTGATAGTAACGTTCAAGGAGCTGATTTCTTAGCTCAAGTACAAAGAAGAGCTAGAAAATACAATACAGGTACAATAATAATTACTCAACAACCAAGTGATTTCTCTAATCCACAAGTTATAACACAAGGTAAAGCAATATTTGATAATGCATCATATTATCTAATAATGGGACTTAGAAAACAAGCAACAGAAGATTTAGCTTTATTGATTGATTTGAATGAAAGTGAAAAAGAAAGTATTAAGCGTTATTCACAAGGAGAAGCATTATTTGTCTGTGGTAATAGACGTATGCGTATTAATGTTGCAGTAACAAAAGAAGAATTAGATTCATTTGGATCTGGTGGAGGATTCTAAAATCAAAAAAAGAAGTAGGTGATTAAATGTCAGAATATAAAAGCACTAGAAATAGAAATAATAACGATAGTGAAGATCAAAATAGAGAAGAAAATCAATCATTTGCTTCTACTAGAAAAGAAGAAAAAGAAAAAGAAAGAGACTCTTCCAAAAAATTAGCTAAAACCGCTGCCAAAGGAGTTGCCACATATTATGCTGGTCCTGTAGGCGGAAAAGCAGTAGATAAAATAGCTAATACAAAAGCAGGAGATGCTATTCTAAATAAAGGCGGAGAAGCCTTAAATAGGATTCCTGGAGTGAAAAAAGCTGCTAAAAAATTAGATGATTCTGGGCTTATAGATAAAGCAGATAAATCAATAGATTTAATTGGAGCAGCAGGAGGGGGAGGAGCACCAGATACAGTTCCACATAATAATGTAAAAGCAGGTAGTGAAGGAACTGATAAAATAGGAGGAAGCTCTTCTAATAATGAAGGGGGTTCCTCTTTTTTAAATAATTCAAATAATCCTAAAAACAATGAAAATGATTCTGATAGTAATGACAAAGAAAATACAGTTTTAGGTGGTAAAATTAAAATACCAATGGTAGTAAAAATAGCTGGTTTGACACTTGCTCCAGTTCTACTATTATTCATTATTATAATGATAGTTACATCTACCATAGGAGGAGCTATAAATAATTTTACAGACGCTATAGGTTTAAGTAAATTATTAGGATTGCCATCTGGAGATTATACATCAGAAACTATATCTGAAGATGCCAAAAGATTATATTCAAGAATAGAAGATGTAGTAAAAGAATCAGAAAAAAAGGGTAAAATTGTTGATCCATTAAAATTGCTTGCTGTTTTTAGCATAGCTAATTATTATAATTCTGATTATGATTATAATTATATGAATACTAGTAGATTAACAAAAATTGCTGATGCGATGTTTATCTACGATAAAGAAACTAAAGAATATTATTATTCTGAAGATTCATTTAGAAATAAATTAAAAAATGAAATTTTTTATGAATTATTTCCTAAAAAATCAGAAGGTACTAGAGAAAAATATACAGATGAAGTTTTTGAGTATATAACAAAATATTATGAAATGATAGAATATAACCCAGCAACATATTGTTCACCAACTAGTACTTGTACATATTCTTCTAACGGAGTTTATATTTATGGTAAAGGAAACATAATTCAAAATATAAACTTTTCAAATATCAAAGTTAGACTTATGGAGTCAGGAGTTGCTGATAATCATGATTATGGTGGAACTTTTGGTAAACCTTTAGAAGGAGAAGAACTAGTAGATTTTGAAAAATATATTTTAGGAGTCGCTTATGCAGAAATTGGAACAAATGCTCCAGATGAAGCTATAAAAGCTCAAATGATTGCATCAAGAAGCTATATACTTGCAAGACCAACTGACATGGGTGATTGGAGAACAATTACAAAAGAAGGAGACAATTGGATAATTCAAGTAGCATCTAGTACTCAAGATCAAGTATATTGTGATCCAGACCGAGGTTGCTCATCTAATGATGGACAATGGGGAATGATTCATAGTGGACAAGATTATAATACTGGTTATAGTAAACCTCCATTAGCAGCAAACTCAAGACTAAGAACTTTAGCAAATGAAACTGCTGGAGAAGTTTTAACAAATTCTCAAGGGTATATTATATATTCAGGATTTAAACAACAAGAGCAAGATCAAATGATACAATTAGCAAATAATGGTTATAATTATAAACAAATATTAATGCAAATTTATAATAGTTCTACTAATCCATATGGAGCAAGCGACATACAAAAAATGACATGTACAAATATTAATTCTATGTGTACTAATGCAGTTACTGGAGATTTTGCTTCATGGAAACAATTTCAAGGACCATGGATTAATGTTGCTATGGGTGGTAGTGGTAAAACTATACGACAAATCGGTTGCTTAGCTACCTCAATTGCCATGCAAATAGCTAGAAGTGGAGTACCAACAAACATTCAAGGAGAATTTAATCCAGGAACATTTGTAGAATTTTTAAATTCTCATGGTGGATTTGATGGTGGAGGTAATTTAATATGGAATGGTGTAACAACAGCAGCTCCATCATTTAGATTTAATTCTAGAAATTACGTAACTGGTCAGAGTAGAGAACAAAAATACAATACCCTAGTAAATTTATTAAATCAAGGTTGCTACACTGTTGCCGAAGTAAAAGGAAATACTGGTCAACACTGGGTTGCTATTGCTTCTGCTCAAAATGGAGAAGTTTCTATGATGGATCCAGGAAGTAATTCAACTAATTTATGGGCACAATATAATTGGAATAATACAAGCCAATTTGTCTGCTTTAAAATTGGATAGGAGGAAAAATGAAAAGTAAAAAAATATATATATTTTTAATAATAATTCTCATAGTATTTTTCCTTCTTATGTATTTTTTAATAGGTAAAAATTCAATTGAGAAACAAAATCAAACATTGACAATATTAACAGGAGAAGATACTATATTTGAGTATTCAAACAATCAGTGGAAACAAGAAAAAGAACATATTGATGACTACAATTGGTCAAAGTTTTCTATTTATTTGAATGATAAATATATAGGTAAAAATTATGTATGGCATGATGATAAATGGTATATCTTTGATGAAAATAAAAATGCTATAAATTATACAGATAAATTTTTAGGAATTAATTCAAATTTTCAAGTAAAAGTAAAAGAATTTAATAGTATAGACAACACAAATAAAAATATTGTTCAAGAAGTTTTAAAAAGCAATAATTTGCCAGTTGACTCTAACTTAACTCTTAATTCTATTACATCTATTGATTTAGATAATGATAATAAAGAAGAAGCAATTTACATTATATCAAATACATTTCCTGAAGATTCTGAACCAAAAACTATCTTTTCTTATGTTTTTATGGTTGATGATAATAACATCTATTATATCTATAAATATAATGAAAAAGTTGACTATTATAGTGGTTGCAGACCTTATTTAAATTCTTTACTTGATATAGATAATGATAATAAATATGAGATTTTGCTTTCATGTTCACCATATAGCACACAAAATCCTATCAATTATTTATATAAATTAAGTGATAATGAGTTTAAATTGTTAATTTCCAACGAATAAATAATGACAGTTTTACAAAGTTAAGTTATAATAATGACAGAAAGGAAGTAGTAAAATGAAATTTAAATTTCGTGTAGACAAAAATGATTTGACAGTATTTATAATATTTGCCATTTTTCTACTTTATATTGTCGCAATAGGAATAGTAAATTTGTCAACATTTGCTCAAGAGGGCACATTATCTGGACTTAATCCATTACCTGCTTTTAGTCCTGAATTTATTTGGGATACCTTAGTAATTTATATACTATGTTTAGGTGGCTTATTTATCAGTGTTAATTCATACTTTTTTGATAGAGAAAAAGGTTTTGGTTTAACTACAGAGAAAAAAGATAAGGGATATTCTAGATGGGCAAAAGAAAAGGAAATAAAATCAGAACTTGAAATGGTTGAAATTAAACAACCAAAAGCAGATGTTGCTGGAATACCACTAATTTTAAATGAAAAAGAAATGTGGGTTGATGATAGTGAATATCATTCTTTAGTAATAGGAGCAACTGGATCTGGTAAAACTCAAACTGTGATTTTACCACAAGTACATTCTCTTGCCAAAGCTCATGAATCTATGATTATAACAGATCCTAAAGGTGAAATATATGAAAAAACAAGCAATATGCTTAGAGCTAAAGGATATGAGATATTACTTTTAAATTTCCGTGATCCTCAAAATGGTAATTCATGGAATCCAATGACATTACCATATCAAATGTATAAAAGTGGAAATCAAGATAAAGCAATTGAGTTACTTGATGATTTAGCTCTCAACATTCTTTATGATGAATCAAATAAAAATCAAGATCCATTTTGGGAAAAAACTTCTGCTGATTACTTCTCAGGAGTAGCATTAGGTTTATTTGAAGATGCTAAAGAAGATGAAATAAACATTAATAGTATTTCATTAGTAACAACAGTAGGAGAAGATAAATTTGGTGGTTCTACTTATATGCAAGAATATTTTGCTGCTAAAGATCCTGCCAGTGCTGCTGCTATTAATGCATCAAGTACAATAACTGCTCCTAATGAAACTAAAGGTAGTATTTTATCTGTTTTTAGAGGTAAAGTAAAAATATTTGCTTCTCGTGATAATTTAAGTGAAATGCTATCATACAGTGATATTAATCTTGAAAGTATTGGAGAAAAGCCAACTGCTGTATTTGTTGTTATTCAAGATGAAAAGAAAACTTATCATTCATTAGTAACAATATTCTTAAAACAAGTATATGAAACATTAATATCATCTGCTCAAAAACATGGTGGAAAATTACCTATAAGAACTAATTTCTTACTAGATGAATTTGCTAATATGCCCCCATTAAAAGATGTAACTACTATGATAACAGCAGCTCGTTCGAGAAGAATAAGATTTACTATGATAATTCAAAACTTTGCTCAATTAGATGCAGTATATGGTAAAGAAGAAGCAGAAACAATTAGAGGTAATTGTGGAAATATAATTTATTTAATTACTACAGAATTAAAAGCTCTTGAAGAAATTTCAAAGATGTGTGGAGAAGAAAAATCTAAAAAAGATGATAAAACTGCTTCAACACCTTTAGTTACAGTTTCTGATTTACAAAGAATGAAAAAATTCGAAGTAATAATCTTACGTATGAGAAAACAACCTTTTAGAACAAAATTTACTCCATATTATCAATTAGATTGGGGAAAATCATATCCTCCAGCTAAATATCCTACTAGAGCAAAAAGAGAGGTTCATACTTTTGATATTAAAGAATTTGTAAAAGCCCAAAAGAAAAAGAAATTATTAGATATGATGAGGCAAGCAGAATTAGATGATGATTCAACTATTGAAGAAAATATAGACATGCCAGAACCTAAAGTTATGCCATTTAATAAAATTGCCGATGAAAACTTCAGAGATTTCTTATCCCATAAAGGTTATGGATCAAGTTTAGTTGATAAAAAAGAACAGCTAACTTCATTTAATCCTATGCCATTTAAAGAAAGTTCTAGTATATTAGATGCTCAACAAAATAAAGAATTTAATGAGTCTACAAATGATGATGAAACAGACGATGATTTAGGATTTGATGTTGATGAATTAGTTAAAAAGATAGATGCTAAAATAGCTGAACTTGAAGAGGAAGAAAGACGAGAAAAAGAAAAACAAAAAGAAGAACAATTAGCTAATAGTCAAAAAGCAAAAGAAGTTGAAGAAGAGTCTAATAGTATTGAATTAAATGATGATTTAGATGACGATGATTTTTTTGATGATTTCTTTGATAATTAGAAAGGAGAATATATATGAATTATGAAACAACACAAAAACTTAAAGATATAGAAACAGATGTTATAGATTCTGAAGAATCAGAAGATTATGATGAATATGAAGAGGGAAACTTAGATTTTTCACAAAATTCTAAGCCAGATGAAATAAAACCTTCATCTTCTAGTAATGATGATGATAATAATTTAAAGAAAAGATTAATAAAGCTAATGATTATTATTGGTGGCGGAATGATAGTTTTATTATTAATTCTTTTCCTAATATCAACAGTCTTTACTAAAAAATATACCTATGAAGATGTTGAAGAAGAAATGATGAAAGCTGCCGAAAGTTATTTTGAAGAAAATAGTAAAAAATTACCACAAGATGAATTTGAAACTGTTGAAATTAAAGTAGATACTTTAATTGCGGCAGAAAAAATGAAAAGCTTAGATAAATATTTAGGAGAAAATAATGGATGTAGTGGTAAAGTACAAGTAAAAAAATCTGATGATACATATGTATATACACCATATTTGACATGTAAAGATAAGTATACAACACAATTCCTAGCTGATGCTATCGCAAAAGAAGAAAATTTAGTTGGTAGTGGTTATGGCTTGTATTTAATGAATGATGCTTATGTTTTTAGAGGTGAAAATGTCAATAACTTTGTTCAACTTGAAGCCAAATTATGGCGCGTTGTTAAAGTAAATTCCGATAAAACAATAATTTTGAACATCCATATGATGATAGATATAATCAAGAAGCTGACTATGATAATGGTATAAATGTCTTTGAAACAAGTAGAGCTAAAGAACAACTAGATTTAATGTACAAAGAAACAAATAAAGATGAAGCTGAAACTTATATTTTAAGTGAAAAAGATAAAACTAACATTATAAATTACAATGTTTGTGTTGGAAAAGTTAGTAAAAATGAAACTGTTCATGATAATTCTATTGAATGTAATCAAACTATAGAAAGTAAAGTAGGTCTTCTTACTGTTAGTGATTACATGAATG
>CANQCQ010000041.1 GCA_947589725.1 uncultured Bacilli bacterium
AAGTATGGTAGAGATATCACAAGTGCAGCTCGTGATAATAAGATAGATCCAGTAATTGGTAGGGATGAAGAAATAAGAAATTTAATTAGAATTTTATCAAGAAAAAGTAAAAATAATCCAGTTCTTATAGGTTCTCCCGGAGTAGGTAAAACAGCTATTGTTGAAGGACTTGCTCAAAGAATTATAAAAGGCGATGTCCCATCAGATTTAAAGAATAAAAAAATATGGGAATTAGATTTATCTGCACTAGTAGCAGGTGCTAAATATCAAGGTGAATTTGAGGAAAGATTTAAAGCTGTTTTAAAAGAGGTCTCTGAATCTAACGGAGATATTATAATGTTTATAGATGAAATTCATATGATAGTTGGTGCAGGAACAAATAGTGCTATGAATGTTGGAAATATGTTAAAGCCTATGCTTGCTAGAGGTGAAATTAGACTTATTGGAGCTACAACTTTAAAAGAATATCGTGAATTTATAGAAAAAGATGGTGCCTTAGAAAGACGTTTACAAAAAATTCTTGTTCAACAACCAACTTTAGTAGATGCTTTAACAATACTTCGTGGCTTAAAAGAAAGATTTGAAATTTATCATGGAGTTACTATCCGTGATAATGCCCTTATTGCAGCAGTAAACTTATCAGATAGATATATAACCGATAGATTTTTACCAGATAAAGCTATAGACTTAGTAGATGAAGCTTGCGCTACAATAAAAATGCAAATGAACTCTGTGCCATCATCCCTTGATCAAATAAATAGAGAAATAATGACTTTAGAAATTGAGCATCAAGCCTTAAAAAAAGAAAAAGATGAGCAATCAAAAACTAGAATAAAAGAAATAGAATCAAAGATGGAAAAATTAAAATCTTCGCAAGATGAGTTACGAATGAAATGGGAAGATGAGAAAAAATTAAAAGATTTAATAAATGAGAAAAAGTCTAAGTTAGAAGATTTAAAATTTAAATTAGAGCGTGCTGAAGATGAATATGATTTAAATGAAGCTGCTAAAATTAAGCATGGAGAAATTCCAAAAGTTGAAGAAGAAATATCACAATTAAAACTAACTATGGAAAACAATGTTTTATCAGATATAGTAGATGAGAATAATATCGCAGAAATAGTATCTCGTTGGACCAATGTCCCAGTTGCCAAATTAGTTAGTGGTGAAAGAGAAAAAATATTATCACTTAAAGAAAATTTAAGAAAACGTGTAAAAGGACAAGATGAAGCCATTGAATTAGTGGGCGATGCTATCATAAGAGCCAGATCAGGTATTAAAGATCCTAATAGACCTATAGGTTCCTTTATCTTTATGGGTCCAACTGGAGTAGGTAAAACAGAAATAGCTAAGTCACTTGCTTATGAACTATTTGATGATGAACGTCATATGATAAGAATTGATTGTTCAGAATACATGGAAGCATTTAATGTTTCAAGATTAATTGGTGCCCCTCCAGGATATGTTGGATATGATGAAGGAGGAGAATTGACTGAAGCTGTAAGAAGAAATCCATATTCCATAGTTTTATTTGATGAAATAGAAAAAGCCCATTCAGATGTATTCAATATATTATTACAAATTCTAGATGATGGAAGAATTACTGATTCACAAGGAAGACTAATAGATTTTAAAAATACAATTATTATTATGACTTCTAACTTAGGATCAGATATAATTTTAGAACATAATAATGATTCTAATAGAGATGAATTAGTTTTAAATATCTTAAAATCTAAGTTCAGACCAGAACTTATAAATAGAATAGATGAAATCGTAATATTTAATTCATTAACAAAAGATGTAGTATATCAAGTACTTGATAGAATAGTTGATGTAATTAATAATCGATTAGATAATGTTAAGTTACATATAGAGTTAACTCAAAAAGCTAAAGACTTTATAATAGATCAATCATATGATAAAGATTTTGGAGCAAGACCAATCAAAAGATATATTACTAAAAATGTTGAAACTCTTATCGCAGAAGAATTACTTCAAGAAAAGATTCATGAAAAAGATAATATACAAATAGATATTTCAAGTGGTAAATTTATTACTAAAATAATATAGAAAGAAACATTTAATTTCTTTCTTTTTTATTATAAACAATTATGTTATAATCAAATATATAATAAAGAAAGGAAAGTGTTTTGAATGGGACTAAGTCCATTTATTTATATTAATTTAACATCTTCAATTTGCTGCTTTGTTTTTTTACTTTTCTTATTTGCTTCATATTTTACAAAGAAAAATATGGATAATCTTGAGAATAAAATATTTAAGCTAATGCTAATAGCTAACTTTATTTCAGTAATATCTTATATCTTCTTTTATACCTGTGATATAATGAATTATTTCATAGATCCAAATAATAAAATTCTATATGGAATTGTTATGTTTTGGTCAAAAATAGCCCCTATACCAATAATGATTTGGTTTGCTTTACTATTTATGTATTTAATAGTAATTTTAAATGAAAAAAATAAGCCTTTGATTGAAAAGTTTGCTAAAAATCAAAAGAAAATAATGACCCTTTTTGTTATAGGATCTATAATAATAAGCACATTACATGTATTAGAACACTCTGTTGTAGATTTAAAAACTGGTGTTGAAGTAGATTTATTATTGGTTTTTAACATAACTTTATATTCAATTTATATTGCAGATCTTTTTATAATTATTTTCTATGGTAGAAGATTGCCAAGAAGAAAATTATTACCTTTTTTAGTTCTTATACCGTTTACTGTAATAATAATAATTTTCTCTTATTTCCGTATTTGGGCTATATTACTATATCTTATAATGACTGCTATGAATACATTGATGTATCAAACAATTGAAAATCCAGATTTAAAGCTAATTAACCAACTTCAACTTGCTAAGGAACAAGCAGAAAAATCTAATCAAGCTAAAAGTGAATTCTTATCAAGTATGTCTCATGAAATAAGAACTCCTATTAATGCAATAGTAGGTCTATCAGAAATGATTTCAACAAATACTAATGTTGAAGAGATGCAACAAGACTCTAAAGATATTTTAATTTCATCAAGAAATCTTTTGGAATTAGTTGATAACATCTTTGAAATTAATCGAGTTGAAAGTAATAAAATAGAAATTATTGAAACTCAATACAAACCACAAGAATTATTTGATGATTTAACTAGATTAACAAGAATTAGAATTGGTAAAAAAGAAATAGAATTAAAAACCAATTTTAAAGATATTCCATATGAATTATCTGGAGATAAAGAAAAAGTAAAAACTATAATTAACAATTTATTAACAAATGCTGTTAAATATACAGAAAAAGGATATATCTATTTCAATGTATCTGCAATTAACAATAAAAATAAATGTATTTTAACAATTACAGTAACAGATACTGGTCGAGGTTTAACAGAAGAACAACAAGCTAATTTATATACAAAATTTAATCGATTAGATGAAGATAAGGACTCTGCTATTCAAGGTACTGGATTAGGTCTTGCTTTGACAAAATCTTTAGTACAAATATTAGAAGGAACAATAGAAGTAAGTAGTACTTTAGATCAAGGTTCAACATTTACAGTTACAATTTCTCAAAACATTGCAAATGTAAACTCTAATAAAGAAGAAATTGAAACTATTAACGAAGGAGAAACAAAAGAACAAATTATTTAATTTATAAGGAGAGTTATAATATGTATGAAAATTTACATGATGTGGAAGCTAAAAGCTTAACTAATAAAATTAATAATATTAATACTTGGATTAAAGAACATAAAGAAGTAAAAGAACCAAATTACTATGAAATAATTAATTATATGGTTGAAGTCGCAGCTCTAAATAGTACTATGGCTCAATACTATGATCAAGTAGGGTATCCGAAGAATAATGATGGTAGAGAATATACTCATTATGATATAACTAAATTTAATCCAAATGCTAAAGCATGTTATGAAGCCATGAATGAAATGCAATCTCTAAGATATGACTCAGAATCTACATCATTTGCTAAAACGAATGAAGCTTCTGAATTATTAAAAGAGTTAAGTTATGCATCATTCTGTGGTGAATATAGAATTCCTAGTAATCCTATTGTTAAAGACTTAAAAAAAGAAATACTTTGTAAATCTATGAGTATAGCATATTATATTTATGAAGAAGAAAAGAAAAATCCATTTTTTAAATATGATAATGAAAAAGAGTTTGAAAAATTAAAAGAAGACTATGAATATTACAAAGAAGCAGTAGGTGTAGAACAAACACTAGTAGACCTAGATGGTAAAAAGTATCAAGGACCTCAATTTGGTTATTCAATAGAAGGACTAATTAATAGAATAGAAAATTCTTATCTTTATAATAATAAATCAGAAAATGAAATTCATAAGACTAAGTAGAGAAATTGCTATGCAGTTTCTCTTTTATTTTAAATTATATTTTAAAACTTTTTCTTTTTATAATTAGCTGTTTTTCATTGCTTTCTTCGATATTATCTTGTACACAATTTTATTTATGTACGTATTTTATAGTAACATTTTAGCTTTATTAAATCGTAAACTTGCCTACTAACTAGTCTATTTAACTTATCTTGTCTTTTTATAGTGAAAATGCTAAAATAAGTACGCAACAAAACATTTTAATATTATTTAATTTTATTTATCCTTAAAATTTAATTATGACTGTGAAATTTTAACTATTAATCAATAAAAAATAATTATATGGAGACGAATGATAAGATTGATAGTAGACATAATAATTCTTAGAAAGGAGTATATAATGTTCGAATTAGTATCTAAATATACACCAAATGGTGATCAACCACAAGCTATAGAAAAATTAGTTCAAGGAATTCAAAAAAATGAAAAATATCAAGTTCTTCTTGGAGCAACAGGTACAGGGAAAACTTTTACTATAGCAAATGTAATAGCTCAAGTTAATAAGCCAACACTAGTTTTAGCTCATAATAAAACATTAGCAGGACAATTATATTCTGAATTGAAAGAATTATTTCCTAATAATAGAGTTGAATATTTTGTATCTTACTATGATTATTATCAACCAGAAGCATATGTTCCTTCCACTGATACATATATTGAAAAAGATTCATCAATTAATGATGAAATAGATGAACTTCGTCATGCTGCTACAAGTGCTTTAATAAGTAGAAAAGATGTTATAGTAGTTGCAAGTGTTTCTTGTATTTATGGTATAGGAGAAGTAGAAGAATATAAAAGTAAAATGTTAACTTTATCAGTTAATGAAAAAATTGATAGAAATAAAATGCTTAGTAAATTAGTAGAAATGTTATATGAACGTAATGATATAGATTTTAAAAGAGGTACTTTTAGAGTACGCGGGGATGTTGTGGAAATTATACCAGCAAATCAAAATTCTACTGGATATAGAATAGAATTCTTTGATAATGAAATAGATAGAATAAGTGAAATAGATATATTGACTGGTACTGTTTTAAATAATATAAAAAATGTTTCTATATTTCCAGCAAGTCATTTTGTGGTAAGTGATGAAAAACTTCAAGCTGCTATTATTCGTATAAAAGAAGAATTAAAGTCAAGATTACAAGAGTTAAAGGAACAAAATAAACTTCTTGCTGCAGAACGTTTAGAGCAAAGAACAAATTATGATATAGAAATGCTTGAAGAAACTGGATTCTGTTCTGGTGTTGAAAATTATTCGGCTCCACTTGCTGGAAGAAAACCAGGAGAAACTCCTGTTACATTAATGGATTTCTTTCCAAAAGACTTTTTACTAGTAGTTGATGAATCTCATGTAACATTACCTCAAGTTCGTGGAATGTACAATGGTGATAGAGCAAGAAAAATAAATTTAGTAGAATATGGATTTAGATTACCAAGTGCTTTAGATAATAGACCATTAAAATATGAGGAATTCGAGAAAAAAATTAATCAAGCCATATTTGTATCAGCCACTCCTGGAGATATAGAGTTAGGTTATACTAATAATAAGTTTGTTGAACAAATTATCAGACCAACTGGATTACTTGATCCAACAATCGAAGTTAGAAAAACAGAAGGACAAATAGATGATTTAGTTGGAGAAATAAAAACAAGAATTGAAAATAATGAAAGAGTACTTATTACTACACTTACTATTAGAATGGCAGAAGAATTAACTAATTATTTAAAAGAATTAGATATAAAAGTTGCATATCTTCATTCAGAAGTTAAAACTCTTGAAAGAATGGCAATAATTCATGATGTTCGTTCTGGAAAAAATGATGTTTTAGTAGGAATTAACTTGTTGAGAGAGGGATTAGATATTCCAGAAGTATCTTTAATAGCAATACTAGATGCAGACAAAGAAGGATTCTTAAGAAGTAATAGAAGTTTAATACAAACAATCGGTAGATGTGCAAGAAATGCTAATGGACATGTAATTATGTATGCAGATAAAATAACTGATTCAATGCAGCTAGCAATAGATGAGACAAATCGTCGAAGAAGTATTCAAGAAAAATATAATAAGGAACATAATATAACACCAAAAACTATCCAAAAAGAAATAAGAGAAATTATAACTAATAATGATCAAAACTCTACAAAACAAAAGAAGAAAAATCAAATATCTAAAAAGGAAAAAGAACAAATTATGGCTACTCTTGAAACTGAAATGAGAGAAGCTGCTAAATCACTTGATTTTGAAAGAGCAATGGAATTAAGAGATATCTTATTTGAAATGAAATCAGGTGAATAAAAATAAACAAAATTACTAGTCTTTAATTTAGTAAAAATAAAATAAAAATCCCTTTTTTTATAAATAGAATAATGCTAAAATTAAAATATAAAGGTAGGGATTTTTATGTATGGAATAAATATAGCTATATGTACAGCTTCAATTTTATTTCAGATTTTTTTGTGTATTATTTATTTTAGTAAAAAAGGTATGAATAATATTGAAAACAAGGTATATAAATATATGCTTATTACTCATATTTTTGTTTTAGTATCGGCAATAATATCTGATATTGCTTACTTATATATGAGTAGTTATATACCAATATATATGAAATTGGTATTTAAAATTTTCTATATTAGTACAGTTATATGGCTACTATTAATGAACTATTACAGTTTCTTATTAAAGAATACCTATAATGAAAAAATACTAACTTTTTTAAAGAAAAATGTTAATATTGTTTATTTTTTTGTAACGATGGTATCTTTTATTCTTTTAATAGCTCCACTAGAGTTTACTATTGTTGATGGAGCAGTTAAAAATATTGAAGGACTATGTTATATACTATGGCTAGCTATAGTAGTGATATCAGTCTTAGTAGATGCTTTAGCTGTCGTATTTACTAGTAAAAATAATAGAAAACAAGTTTTTCCTATTTTAATCTTCTTTATTTTGGCAGTGGTAGCTTTAGTTATATATGTTTTAGTACCAGAAATTACATCACTTCCTCTTTTAATGACTTTAACTAACTTTTTAATGTATTTTACAGTTGAGAATCCTGATATAAAGTTAATTGCTGAATTACAATTAGCTAAAAGTGCCGCTGAAAAAGCAAATAACGCTAAAAGTGATTTTTTAAGTAGTATGTCTCATGAATTAAAGACACCATTAAATACAATTTTAGGTTTATCACAACTAATAAAATATAATGATAATGTTGAAGAAATGCATAATGATTCAGATGATATTATAGTTGCATCTCAAAGTCTACTCGATTTAGTAAATAGTATTTTAGATATAAATAAAATAGAATCGAATCAATTAACTGTTGAGAAAACAAATTACAATCCAATTGAATTGTTTAACTCTATTATTAAGAATATGAAATTAAGAATTGGCGATAAGCCAATTGAATTTAGGACTCATTTTTCAGAAAATATTCCAGAGGAATTATATGGAGATAAAGACAAAATACAACAAATAATCAATAACTTATTATCAAATGCAATTAAATATACCAATCAAGGTTATGTAGATTTTATAGTTAATAGTGTAAATGAAAAAGGAAAAAGTACCTTAACAATATCAATTAAAGATACAGGACGAGGATTACGAGAAAGTCAAAAAGCTAATCTTTTCACTCAATTCTATAGATTAGATGAAGATAAAGATTCAAATATAGGCGGAGCAGGACTAGGATTAAATATAACAAAGTCTTTAGTAGAATTATTAGATGGAAAAATAAAGGTTGAAAGTACAGAAGGTGTAGGATCAACATTTACTGT
>CANQCQ010000042.1 GCA_947589725.1 uncultured Bacilli bacterium
ATGAAAAAATCAGATGGTATTTTAATATCTAGTGGAGAAGAATTACATATAGCCTTACAATTAGCTAAAAATCTAGCAATCAAAGGTATTCAAATTAGAGTAGTTTCAATGCCTAATTTAATAAAATTTCTAAATCAAGAAGAAGACTATATAGAAAGCATCCTCCCTGTTGAAATAAGAAAAATAGTTATAGAAACCTCAACAACATATATTTGGAGTAGAATAGTATTTAATTCAAAATATATTATTGGTCTAGATAGATTTGGAGTATGTGGCTCTTGTGAAGATGTTTATAAAACTTTAGGTTTTGATATAAAAACTCTTGAAGAAAAAATAGAAAAATTACTAAAATAAAACGACAATAATAGACTCTAATAATTATTATCCTTATAATAGGTGAATAGTTATGAGAGTCTATTATATTTTTGAAATAAAAGATGAATTTAGAAAAATGTATAAGGGTAGAGAAAGTGCTTTATATGGAATATTACGAAGTATATATAAATTAAGTTTAAGTGAAGTAGACTATGGATATTCTCTTCTAAAGCAAGTGACTAATCCAATAAATAAAGATGATTTAGATAGAGATATTTATGTAAAATTACATAGAGAATATCCTTATTCTAAAAAAAATAATATTCATTATTATAATCAATTATATAAAAATGAAGTTAGTCGCTTAATTATTAAGAAGACATATATTAGGTTAGAGTTAGAACAAAATTCATCATCATTTTTTTCTATTTTAGGAAAATATTCCAAGAATTATTTTGCTTGTGATTTTAATAAATTAAACTATTTCTTTGTAAAATAAATACTTGTAAATATAATATTTATCATATAAAATAAAGAAGAGGAGATGATAATATGTTACAAGATATTTTAATATTACTATTTGGTATAGTAGTAGGAGCAGTAATTGGTTTTTTTCTTGCAAGACATTTTATGAAAAAGTATCTTAAAGATAATCCTCCAATTAGTGAAGATATGATTAAAACTTTAATGATGCAAATGGGTAGAAAACCAAATCAAAAACAAATAAATCAAATGATGAAGGCTATGTCAAAATACCAATAATTTGGTATTTTTTGTTGCTATAAATTTCTTGATATTATATATTTATCTTGAGTTAAGAAGTATTGGAGATAAGAATTATGGATAAAAAAATTAGTAATATTATAAAAGTATTATTTGTAATAGTTATAGTAAGTATATTAATAATATATGTTTTTTTTAATTTTAATAAATTTGATTATCAAAGTAGTCTTACTTATGCAAGAAATTTTTTAAATAATAATTATGAATCTTTAAATAAATTAGCTAATGAGTATTTAGAAAATCATGATTTAAAAACAAAGAAGTATAAAATTGTTAAAAGTATTAGATATAGTAAGACTGAGTATATTTATATGAAAGAGCTAGAAAACGTAATATTTGAATGTAATTATCAAGGATCTTTAGGAGGTCAAAGTTGGGGACTATTATTTATTCCTAATAATAAATATCTTGATTCAAAAAAATTATTTATCTACAATGAAAAAGAACTTAATACTGGTAATAATATATTTATAAGAAGAAAATTAAAAGATAATTGGTTTTTCTATTATGATGATTGGGATGGAAAAGTAGATTTATCAAAAGTTAAATAAATTTATTTTGTTATTGTTCTACTATTCTAATGGTATAATATGAGTGTTGGTGATATGTATGAAAGATTTTAAGGAAAAATTGGCTTTAGTTCCTACTAAACCGGGAAGTTATCAAATGAAAAATAAAGATGGGGTTATTATTTATGTAGGAAAAGCAAAGAATTTACAAAGAAGACTTAGAAGTTATTTTACAAGAACTGTAACTGGCAAGACTAAAATGTTGGTTGAAGATATTGATGATTTTGAATATATAGTTACCTCAACAGAACTTGAAAGTTTAATTCTTGAAATAACTTTGATAAAAAAATATGATCCTAAGTATAATATATTGCTTAGAGATGATAAGACATATCCATATATCGAACTTACAAACGAAGCATATCCAAAGGTTAGAATAATTAGAAATACTAAACGTAAGAAAATAAAAAGTCATTTATATGGACCATTTCCTAATGCTACAGCTGCTAGAAAAACAGTAAATATAATTAATAGACTATATCCCCTTAGAAAATGTGAAAGATTAGGAAAAGATTTATGTCTTTATTATCATATCCATGAATGTTTAGGCTATTGTAAGAAAAAAATTAATCCTGAAGAAATTGAAGCTATGAAAAAAGAAATTATTACCTTCTTAAAGGGAGATGCTACACTAGTTACTGAAAAGATTAATAAGGAAATGGCTTTAGCTTCTAATAATATGAATTATGAACGAGCAATTGAGCTTAGAAATATGTTAAATGATATTTCTACTACTTTGAAAAAACAAAAGATAGATTTAAATAATAATGAATCATTTGATTTAATTAATTATTATAAAGATAAAAATTATTTATCAATTGAAATATTCTTTATTAGAGATGGACTTTTATTTGGTAGACATAATGAGATAATACCAACAATGAAAGAAGTAGAAGATGAAGTAATTGAATATTTAATTAAATTTTATGATAGTGGTATTATTGTACCTAAAGCTTTATATGTACCTTCTGAATTAAATGATTTCTTATTAGAAAGTTATTTTAATATAAAAGTATTTAAACCTCAAAAAGGTAAAATGAAAGAACTTATGAATTTAGCTTTAGATAATGCCAAAGAGCATTTAGAAGCTGAAGAAGAGACTCTACAAAAGGATGATAGTGAAAGACAAAAGGCAATTTCACAATTAAAGGATCTCTTAGGAGTAAAAAAAGTATCACGAATGGAGTCATTTGATAATTCACATTTATTTGGAACATATTATGTTGGTGGTATGGTAGTATTTGATGACTTTGTTCCTTTAAAAGATGAATATCGTAAATTTAAAATTAGTACTGAGGTAAAAGATGATTTAAGTGCTATGCGTGAAGTTCTTTATCGAAGATATTATAAAGTGCTAATGGAAAATTTAACTAAACCAGATTTAATTGTTATGGATGGTGGAAGAACTCAAGTTGAAGTATGTAAAGAAATTATTTCCTCTTTAGGTCTAAATATTCCCATAATTGGTTTAGTAAAAGATGATAAACATAGAACTAATCAAATAATAAATGATAAATTCGAAGTATTAGAAGTTCCTAAAGACTCAAATTTATTTTTATTCTTAACTAGAATACAAGATGAAGTTCATAGATATGCAATTTCATATCACAGAAATATTAAAGCTAAAGGAGCTCTTTCTAGTATTTTAGATATGGCTCCAGGAGTTGGAGCAGCAAGAAGAAAGGAATTATTAAAAAGATTTGGTTCTTTAAAGAAATTAAAAGAAGCATCTATTGAAGAACTATCTCAAGTTGTACCTGAAAGTGTTGCAGAAAACCTATTTATTTTTCTTAAGGAAATATAGTATAATAAATAATAGGAAGGTGGATGTATGAAAAATAATAAAGGAATAACAATTGTTGAATTATTAGCAGCTATCACAATAATTGGAATACTAGCAGTAGTAGCAGTACCATCAGTTTATCGCTATGTTGAAAAATCTAGAAATCAGTCTAAAGAGACAATGTTAAAGTCAGCATATGAAGCAGCACAGACTTATGTAATGGATAATAATATTTTACTTAATTCTACTAACAATACATATACTGTAAAAATGTCTGAACTAGTAGAAAAAGAATATCTAGAACCATTATTTGATCCATCATCTGGGGATGGAGAAAGATGTGATACTCAAGAAAATAGTGAAGTAGTAATTACAAATGATGAGACTACCGTAAGTGGTTTTGCAAATTATAATTATAAAGTTACTATTGAATGTCCGCTATCTGGTACAGTAAAAGATACATTTCCAAAAACAGATGAATAATACATTTAAATTATGTATTATTTTTTTATTTATAAGTGTATTTGTTATGTTAAAATAATTATAGTAAATATTAGGAAGTGAAGAGTTTTGAGTAAAATACATGTAATGGATGAAGTTTTAGCAAACAAGATAGCAGCTGGAGAAGTAGTAGAAAAATGTATGAATGTTGTTAAAGAGTTAGTTGAAAACTCTATTGATGCTAAATCAACAGAAATAAAAATTAAATTGATTGATTCTGGTGTTAAGGAAATTGAAGTTAGTGATAATGGTATTGGTATGGATGAGGTAGACGCTAAATTGGCTTTTCAACGTCATGCAACTTCAAAATTAAAAAATTTAGATGATCTATTTTATATAGAATCTTTAGGTTTTAGAGGTGAGGCTCTTCCTTCAATTGCTAGTGTATCTAATGTTACTTTAAAAACTAGTGATGGAAAAGTTGGTACATTAGTAACCATAAATGGTGGAAATCTTATCTCTATTGTAAGATGTGATCTCCAACAAGGCACAACTATAACAGTTAAAGACTTATTTTATAATACTCCAGTTAGATTAAAATATTTAAAAAATTTATATATTGAATTAGCTAATATAGTAGATTATATTAATAAAATGGCTCTGTCTTATCCAAATATTAAATTTACTTTAATTAATAATGATAAAGTATTATTACAAACTGATGGAAATGGAGACTTATTAAAAGTAATTTATGAAATTTATGGAATAAATGTTGCTAAAAAGATGATTCCAATTAATGGTGAAAATGATGATTATAATATAAGTGGTTTTATTTCTTATCCCGAAATTACAAAGAGTAATCGAAATTCTATTACTACTTTGGTTAATGGTCGTGTTATAAAAAATAATGAATTAAATAAAACTATAGTTGATAGTTATCATACATATATTCATAAAGATAGATATCCAATAATAATTTTAAATATTGATGTAGATCCTATTTTAGTAGATATAAATATTCATCCTACTAAAATGGATATAAAATTCTCTAAAATGGATACTTTAAAAGAATTAGTAACTAGCGTAATATCTAAAACATTAGAAGTTATTAACTTGATACCAGATGCAGCTACTAGAGATCTACACGCTATAAATGAAGTTAGACATCAAATAATTGAAAAAGATGTATCTTTTACTGATAATTCAGAAAAAGTAGATAAAGTATATGAAGAGATGCAATTAAATTTTGATGTTCAAGAAGAGCAAATTAAATATGAAAAAAGTAATGAGTCTTTAAATAATGAAGAATTAGTTGATACTAAAACTGATTATAATAGAATTAAAAAAATGTATCCAAAAACGGTTCTTTTTATGACTTATATTGTTGCGGAAAATGATGATGGAATGTATTTAATAGATCAACATGCTGCTGCTGAACGTATTAATTATGAAAAAATACTTAAATCTATAAAAGAAAAACCAATTATAATTGATTTACTTGTACCTATTAAAATTGAATTAAGACAAGATGAATTTATAATATTGAAAGAACATTTTGATGTCTTAGAACAATATGGTTTTAAGGTTGAAGATTTTGGTTTTAATACTATTTTAATAAGAACTCATCCTGATTGGATAAAAGGTGATAAGAAAGAAGAATTAATTAGAAAAATAGTTGATATTTTATGTGAAAAAAAGTCATTTGATTTTGATCAATTTATCTGGCGTATGGCCGCAACAACAGCGTGTAGAATGAGTGTTATGGCGGGAGACTATATATCAAGTGAAGATCAAGAATGGATATTAGATAATATTCGAAAATGTGAGAATCCATTTACTTGTCCACATGGTCGACCAACAATTATTACTTATACTAGGTATGAATTAGAAAGATTATTTAAGCGACAACTTGATTAATAAAAGCTTTAGGAGGTAGCAGGTGGAAAGTATTATTGTAATAGTAGGACCAACTGGAGTTGGTAAAACTAAATTAAGTATCGAATTAGCAAAAAAATTAAATGCAGAAATAATAAATGGTGATTCTGTATCTATTTATAAAAACTTAAACATTGGTAGTGCTAAACCAACACTTGAAGAAAGAGAAGGTGTTCCTCATCACTTAATTGATATACGAGAAATAGATCAAGAATATAGTGTTTATGATTATCAAAAAGATGTAAGAAGATTAATTGAAGAAATTAGTAAAAGAGGTAAAAGAGTAATTATTGTAGGAGGAACAGGCTTATATATAAAAGCAGCTCTTTATGATTATAAATTTACCCCAACAAATAAAGAATTAAATACATATCCGTCATTAGATAATAATCAATTATTAGAAAAGATAAAAACTTATCAAAGTGATATAGATATTCATGTAAATAATCGAAAAAGATTAGTAAGAATGTTAAATAAGTTAGAAAATAATGAAGAAATTACTAATAATAAAGATAAGTTATTATATGATGTTAAGGTAATAGGTCTTACAACAGATCGTAGTTATTTATATGAGCGAATTAATAAACGAGTAGATGAAATGCTAAAGAATGGTTTATTAGATGAAATTAATTCTTTAAAAAAATACTATTCAAGCTCTCGAGTATTAAATTCAGGAATAGGTTATAAAGAGTTTTCTAATTACCTATTTAATAACGAGCCTTTAGATAAAACAATTGAAAAAATAAAGCAAAATTCCAGAAGATATGCTAAAAGACAATATACATTCTTTAATAATCAATTTGATACTAAATGGTTTGATGTTGATTTTAATAATTTTTCTAATACTGTTAATGCTGTAATTAGCTATATTACTAAATAAAAAAATATTTATTTTTCTTTAGCTTGCTAATTCCAAATAAATATTTTGATCAAAGTTATGACTTTTACTATCATTACTTAGAAGAGTAGGAGTATCGACCATAAAATATTTATGTGATAGGAAAGATTTTCCATTAGTATATTTACCATCATCCCAAGTTAGATCAATATGACTCCATTTACCATCTACATAAACTGCATTCCAAATATGACTTTTAGATGTAATACGCATACTTCTTACTCCCATCTTGTCTAATAATAGATACATTGCGTCTGTGTAGCCACCACATATAGCTTTATGTTCAATTAAAGCTCCATAAGCTGTTGTTGAATCATATTTTGAATCCTTATCAGTTAGTTTATCAAGATAGTCACTTTTTGTCTTATCATATTCAATATTATTAACAAGATAGTCATGGATACGTCTAATATTAGTTACAGTATCATCATTTTCATTATAAAGTTCTTTATATAGTCTATCTACTTCTTTTAATACTGCTTTAATTTTTTTAGCAGTATATTTTTTACGAACTTTATAATATATTTCTAAAGTATCATCTTTTCCATAACAAGAAATAGTTTTATAATCATTGAAAGGATGAGAAAACTCATATATATTACTTATGATATTGTTTTTACTATAAACTAAGTCTTCAGCTTCTTTAGCACAATTTTTATATTCTTTAGCACAATAGAAAGTAATTTCTGATTTTCCAGAATTAATGAATGTATATAAAGAGTTTAATAAATCTTGTTTATTTTTAGCATATAAATACTTAGTTTGTTGTACAAACTTATAGTCATATGCTCTGTAATATTCATTTTTATCTTTAATAGTTATCTTTTCTTGATCAATATTTTTTATATATTTATTATATAAGTAATTATATTCATACGGATAAAAATGATTAAAAATGTTAAGTAAAGCATAAATTAATGCTAAAATACCTAAAATAGTTAATATAACATCTAATGCTTTATCTAATTTACTTTCTACTTTCAAAAAAATCACCTTCGACTACTTTATTTTACCTCAGAAACTAATATTAGTAAATATAATAAAAAAACCAACTACTTGATATGAACCCCATTTCTTGGACAAAGGAATGA
>CANQCQ010000043.1 GCA_947589725.1 uncultured Bacilli bacterium
AGAACCACATTGAATATTACTTACAGTATTTTCTTCACTACAAGTATATCTTGGTTGATAGAAATGTCTATATACATGATGATTAATTATACGAGTATGAACTGGGCAAACATGTGGTACATCATGTACAAAAGTACGATGAACACATTTTTCTTGTACACCTTCAGTTATAGGATTAGCCATCATAGATTGACCCATCATATTATTCATACTGTTCATGTTTGTATCTGTAGTCATATTACTATCAACGTTATTATTATTTCCTTCTACATATAAATTGTTAATAACTTCATTATCATACATAAATATTTACCTCCTAAAATATATTATGTAAATAATAAACATATATCTATGACAATAGCCCATATAAAGAAAAAGATGTCTAAAAAGGCATCTTTAAATTTCCATTACTAAATTGTTTCATCATCTTTTTCATTTGATCAAATTGTTGTAGTAACCTATTAACTTCTTGAACAGAAGTACCTGATCCTGCAGCTATTCTTGTCTTGCGACTAGCTTTAATTATATCAGGATTTCTTCTTTCTTTAGGAGTCATTGATAAAACAATTGCTTCAATATGAGCCATTTGTTTAGGATCAATTTTAATATTATCTAATCCCATCTTTTTAGCTCCCGGAAGTAATTTAAGTAAATTTTCAAGAGGTCCAAGTTTTTTCATTTGCTTCATAGTATCTAAAAAATCTTCTAAATCAAATTTACCTTGTTGCATTCTTTTTGCAGTCTTTTCTGCTGATTTTTCATCAATAGACTCAGTAGCTTTTTCAACAAGAGATACTATATCTCCCATTCCTAAAATTCTACCAGCCATTCTTTCTGGATCAAATAATTCTAAACCATCTAGTTTTTCACTAGTACCCATAAACTTAATAGGAACATTTGTTAAATGTCTTACTGATAAAGCAACACCACCTCTAGTATCACCGTCCAATTTAGTTAACACTACTCCAGTTAAAGGAAGTTTATCATTAAAACCATTTATAACGTTAATAGCATCTTGACCCATCATAGCATCTATTACAAGTAATATCTCATCCGGATTAATACTATTTCTAATATTTTCTAATTCATTCATTAATTCTTCATCAATATGAAGTCTACCAGCAGTATCTATTAATACATAATCATACTTATTTTCTTTAGCATATTTTAAAGCATTATCTACTATCTCTACTGGATCTTTTTTACCTTCTTCATAAACTTCAATATTTAATTGTTTACCTAATTGCTTTAACTGATCAATTGCTGCTGGTCTATAAACATCACAAGCTACTAGTAAAGGTTTCTTACTATGTTTTTTTCTTAAATAATTAGCAATTTTAGCAATAGTTGTTGTTTTTCCAGAACCTTGTAAACCTACAAGCATAAGAGTTGCAGGATTACCATTTGTATTTAAAGGAGCATTTTCACCACCTAATAATTCTGTTAATTCATCTTTAACTATTTTAACAAATAAATCTCCTGGAGTTATAGAATTTGCTACTTCACTACCAAGAGCTTTTTCCTTTACATTATTAGTAAATTCTTTAACAACATGATAATTAACATCAGCTTCAAGTAAAGCCAGACGAATTTCTCTCATCATGTCTTGAATATTCTCTTCAGTTATTTTACCGTATCCCTTTATTTTATGAATTACATTTTGTAATCTGTCTCCTAAACTTTCAAACATTAATATCACCTGTTTCTTATTATAGCAATTTCTTAAAAAAATAAAAAGAGCTTATTAGCTCTATTGACTATCCGTTAAAGTAATAAGAGGTTTAGAAGGAGCAGTAACTTCTTCAACAGTAACATTGTTATTTACGGCATTAGCCTTTTCTTTTAAATCTTGACTTGGCATGCTTACCTTTTCACTTGTTTTTGTTTCAACTATTTGGGGAATACTTACTTGTCCTGAAAATAAAGCATCATCTATAGCAGAAGCAGAAGATGAGTAATCTTCAAAATCATCATTTTCAAGATCATCTTCTTCATCATCCAAAGTTAAATCAGGTAATGGACTTTTAGTAGTAACATTATTAATAATTTGTTCCATAGACGTATTATCTATTGAATTAATAGATGTATTATCCATTTCTGGAATCTCATTTTGATTAACAGAAACTGTACTAGGAATACTAAAATCACTAACTTTTGGAACTACATCATTATTTACAGAATCATTTCTTTCCTCATAAACATCACCATCAGTTTTACCATTCCAAATCTTAACAACATCAACATTTCCACTCCATGGTTCTGGATCTGGCATTTTCATTTTAATTATTATTGGAATTTTAAATGCAGTACCAAATCCTAAACAAGTACCAGATTGTAATGATTTTTGTTTTTCAATGATTTCATCACTTATATTAGGAACCATTTTTCTTATATACTCTACATCTACTGGGTGATTCATTTTAAATATTAAAAAGTTCATACATTGAGAAATACAAGTATCAGACATTTCACTAGGTCTTTGAGAAATAAGTCCTAATAAAACTCCATATTTACGTCCTTCTTTAGAAATTCTTTCAAAAATATTATAACCAAGTAAAAATCTATCAGCATCATTTTGAATATATCTATGAGCTTCCTCAACTACTATATGAAAAGGAATACTTCCTCTTTGCTTTAGTCCTTTAGCAAAATCAAATACTAATCTAGAAAATATCTTAGTTAATATTTTAGCAAAATCATCATCTACATCATCTAAATTAATATTTATCAATTGATATTTTTTACCATCATTAATAATTAGTGATGATAAATATGATTCAAGGGGAACATAACTAGAAAAATCAAAGAACTTAGCATATTTCCCAACTATTAATGAATGAAGTCTAACTTTTAAAGTGATAGCATCACCATAAGTATTTGAATTTCTAAGCCATCCTTCACTAATAAGAGCAAAATTTAAAGCTTTCTCTAATGTATTTAAATCATAGAATACTCCCTCTTTAGGTTCATAATTATCTAATTCTTCTTTTATAAATGATGAAATATATTCAGTAAGTAATACACTTTCACTAAACTGACCAGCATTATCAATTAAAAAGCACTCTCTAAATTTTCTAGTATAACCAATTCCTTGAACAGGAGCTTCTAAATTAAATTGAGGTGTAGAACAACTAGCTAAAATAGAAAAAATTTCATTTCTTTTATTTGGTGAAGTTTCATTAGTATAAAGTATAGTCATAATAGCCTTAGCAATTAAATGATTTTGATAAGCTTCAGCATCTATACCTTCTTGTGAAAAAATTAAAGCCAATTTATACATTCTTTCTATTAATGGTAATTGTGAATGATTACTACATTGTAGTAATAAAGCTAAATCATCCTTATTAAGCAAATATATAGGTATTCTTAATTTTTCTCCTATATTATCTACCTCATTAGTACTAAAATATCTATAATTATAATTTGAATCAATACTATTCAAATTTTTAAAAGCATTATAATATTCACCTGATGAATCAAATAACAAAATATTCGCTTTATATGGAAACAATCTTTTATCATGAAACATATTTTGAAATAATCTAGAAATTCCACAAGATTTACCAGAACCTGAATTACCAAATATAGCAAAGTGTCCTCCAAAGAAATTATTAACATCTAAATAAACTGGAATTTCATTATAAAAAGGGCTTACACCTAAAGGCATATATCCTTTTTCATTTTTCCCTGTAATTAATGGGATCTCTTCTTCCTTAATAACTCTAACACTTGCATCAAGTGATGGCTTTCTTAATGTTCCTCCAATTAATCTATTTGATGATATTTCTCCTAAAAATCTTGCTTTAACTAAATCACCATCCAAATTATCTACTTCAGCTAAAACCTTTTTATCTTTATCTTCAAATACCAAATGCAAATTCATTAAGTTAATTGCCAATTCATCTTTATTTTTTAACTTTACATTTGCAAAATGATCACCAATATATACAATTCTATCAAACATTAATATCACCTAATCCTCTAAACCCTATCATAATAAAATTATAACTTTTATAAGAAAAAAAGACAATAAAAAAATATAGACATCAAAATCTATATTAATTCTTCAAGTTCTTTACTTATATATTTATCATCTATCTTTTTAGATAATGATAATAATTTATTTCTCTTTTCAAATAAACACAATTTATCTTCAAATTCTTCTAACTTTTCTTTAGTAATTTTAAGTTGTTTAAAAATAGCATTTCTACTTACATTATAATTTTCTGCCATCTCAGAAAAGCTTAAATTTTGAAAATAATAATCTTCAAAATACTGTCTTTGTTTATCAGTAAGTAAAGAGAAATATAAATCATATAGCTCATTATAATAAATTACATCTTCCATGTTTATCACCTAAATTCTTGTCAAAATATAAAAAAATAATATTAATAAAAATCCACCTATAGTTTCAAATATAATAGTAATATACTTTTTTTGATAAATTAAATGATTTGCAAAAGCTATAACTATAAAACATAAGCCTACCATAAAAAGTAGCATTAAGTAATGTCCTTCTATTATGCAAGCTATAAATAACAATATTGTTAAAACAATGTAAGCATACATCGTACCTTTTAATATAATTTCAGGGTCTAAAATATTTTCTTTATTTTTTCTTTTCTTTTTCATAAATTCTCCTACATCATATCTTTAAATAAACCATATATATATTTTTCAATATCAAATGTTTGAAGATCATCTTTACCTTCACCAAGACCTATATATTTAACAGGAACTCCTACACTTTCCTTTATAGCAAGAACTATTCCACCTTTTGCTGTACCATCTAATTTAGTTAATACAATTCCCGTAATATTAGTAATTTCTTTGAAAGCCTTAGCTTGACTTATTCCATTTTGACCAGTAGTTGCATCTATAACTAGTAATGTTTCACTTGGACCATTAGATATTAATTGTTCTATGACTCTATTTATTTTTTCTAACTCTTTCATTAAATTAACTTTGTTTTGTAATCTACCAGCTGTATCTATTAAAACTACATCATAATTTTCTTCTTTAGCTTTAGTAATACCATCATATACTACACTTGCAGGATCTTCTCCTTCATGTGTTCCATAAAAACCTACTCCTATTTTTTCTGACCATTCTTTAAGTTGAGCAACAGCTCCAGCTCTAAAAGTATCAGCACCAACTAAAAGTACTTTTTTACCTTCATCTTTCATTTTATTGGCCAATTTTCCAATTGTTGTAGTTTTTCCAACACCATTTACCCCAACAAACAACATAACAGTAGGACCATTTTCTCTAAAATTTAACTTACTTGATAAAACTTCATCATTAACATAAATAATAAATAATTCATCAACTATAATTTCTTTTAATTCTTCAGGATCAGTAATACCTTCAGCTTTAACTCTATCTTTAATTCTGTCCATAAAGTTCATAACTGTATTAACCCCAATATCAGCCATAATTAATATTTCTTCTAACTCTTCAAAATAATCATCATTTACTTTACTATACTTAGTAGTTAAACTAACAAGCTTTGATACAAACCCTTGTCTAGATTTAGTTAATCCTTTTTCATAAACTTTAATATTTTTATTCTCTAAATTTTCATTTTTTGACTCATAAACATCATTTTTATCAGAAGTGTTTAAATCTACATGAGATTCTTTTGAAAACATATTTTTTATTTTATTAAATATTCCCATTTTTGTTCACCTCAAAAGTATTATAACATAATAAACAAAATATAAATAATTAGATTTAATATACGGCAGTAGATAGACAAATAATAAAAAATATAGTATAATTCATTCTGTTAGTTCTTTATAAATATATAAGAAAGGAGTTTATATGAAAGAAACCAATGAAACAAAAATAGTTGTTTTAGGTGGTTTAGGAGAAGTCGGAAAAAATATGTACTGTATAGTACATAATGATGCGATTGTTATTATTGATGCCGGTGTAAGTTTTCCTGAAAATGATTTAATGGGTGTTGATTATGTGTTGCCTGATTTTACATATTTAAAGGAAAACGAAGATAAAATTAAAGCTTTATTAATAACTCATGGACATGAAGATCATATTGGAGCAATACCTTTTTTACTTCAAAGTATAAAAATACCTGCAATTTATGCTCCAAATCATGCTAAAGAATTAATAGCAGTCAAATTACAAGATAAAAATATAAGATATGATAATCTTTATGTTTTTACCGAAGATACTAAACTAAAATTCAAAGATATAGAAATTGAATTTTTTAGAACAACTCACTCAATTCCAGATTCACATGGAATTGCAATTACAACACCAGATGGTACTATTGTTACTACTGGTGACTATAAATTTGATTTAACACCAATTGGACCTATGGCTGATTTATATAAAATGGCTTGTTTAGGACATAGAGGTGTTGATGTATTATTAGGAGATTCTACAAATGCTTTAAATGAAGGATTTTCACCTAGCGAATCAGTAGTTGACGAAACTTTAGGAGAATTATTTGACAAATGTAAAACTAATCGTCTTATAATCGCAACATTTGCTTCTAATATTTATCGTGTAAAACACATATTTGAAACATGTTATAAACATAATAGAAAAATTTGTGTATTTGGAAGAAGTATGGAGAACAACATTAATATATCAATAAATGGAGGATATATCGATCATAAAGAACTACTAATTTCTCCAGAAGAAGCAAATAATTTAAAACCTAGTGAAGTAGCCATTCTTTGTACTGGCTCACAAGGTGAACCTTTAGCTGCATTATCAAGAATAGCTAACGGTACACATAAACAAATAAAATTAAGACCAGATGATGTAGTAATATTTTCATCATCTGCCATTCCAGGAAATGCTTTAAGTATTTCCAAAACTATTAACAAATTATATTTAAAAGGAGTTAAAGTTTATACAAATAATGTATTAGACAACTTACATACATCTGGACATGCTAATGAAGAAGAAATTAAGTTAATGATTAGATTAATTAATCCAAAATACTTAGTTCCATTTCATGGTGATTATCGTATGTTAAAAAAACAAGCTAACATAGGAATAAATTGTGGAATACCTAAAAAAAATACTTTTGTTATAAAAAATGGTGACACATTAAGTCTAAAAAACCATGTATTAACTAGAAGTAGCTATGTACCAGGAAATGATATATATGTTGATGGTAACAGAATTGGTGAAATTGGAAGTGCCATTATTAAGGACAGAAAAATTATGTCCAATGATGGAATACTAGTAACAATAATAAATGTTGATATGAAAAAAAGAGAATTATTAATTAAACCAAATATAACAACTAGAGGATTTATCTTAGTAAATGAAAATGAAGAACTAATTCATAAAATTGAAAATAAAGCTGAATCAGTTATAAAAGCTACATTACAAGATCCTAAAGCTACTTTTGCAGTTTTAAAAAGCGAAGTTACTGATGCTTTATATCCATTTATTTATAGTTTAACAGGAAGAAAACCAATTATTTTACCAATTATATTAGATATAAAAAGAGAAAATAAAGAAAGTTCAAACTAATGGACTTTCTTTATTTATTTTTTAAATAATCAAATTTTATATCTGTATCTAGGCCGCTTTTATAAGTAACTTCATTATCTCCATTAAATAAATTATTTTCTAATACTTTATTTAATTCATTTACTAAGTTAGAGTTACTTATTTCTTCTTCAACTGATTTATCTAATACATAAT
>CANQCQ010000044.1 GCA_947589725.1 uncultured Bacilli bacterium
GCTTATGCTAGAATGTTATCAATGCGTGAATTTCATGATTATGGATTAGATATTCATAAAGTAGATAGACTTTTTATTTTGAATTATCATAAAGAAATAAAACCATCCGATCATATTATTTATAGAGATAAAGAATATCGAATTTATTCTATTGATACTCTGGATGATAATAATCAGGATATGAAAATCTATGTTACTAATGTTAAACCTCGGAGAATCGGCGTTGAATAAATTGGTATCAATTTGGCATCCTCAAAAAAAGTTTTAATAATTTTATTTGGTTTATATGGTTTTAAAGGTTGATTTTATCTAATTTTATTATTTTAAAACTAATCAAAATTAGTAAAAAAGAACTGTGACGACCACCATTTATATTAATTAGATTATAAAACAACCGATAAACACTGAAGTTTATCGGTTTTCTTTTTTTCTCTGGTATCATTTTTGGAATCATTTTTAAAAAATCTTATCTAATTCTCTAGCTAATTTTTCTTGTTTAGATGGGAAAAGATGTGAATAAATATCTAAAGTCATTTTAGGGCTGGAATGTCCTAACCTTTCAGATACCATTAATACATCATAACCAGAATTAATTAATAAAGAAGCGTGTGAATGTCTTAAATCATGTATTCTAATTCTTTTTAGATTAAATTCCTCACAAACTCTATTTAATTCTTTTCTATATGTTTGTTCAGCTAATTTAAAAATAAATTCATCTTCTTTAAAATCGTAATAATGGCTGGTTAATTCCAAAATTTCATTAGCTAATGATTCTGGGATATAAACCTCTCTATTACTAGAGTTTGTTTTTGGATCTTTTATATAGGCTTTTCCATCTATTTTTTGATAAGTTTTAGTTACTTTAATTTTTGGAGCTGAAAAATCAAAATCATTTAAAGTTAATGCCTTTAATTCTCCTATTCTTAAACCAGTATAGTATAATGTATCAAAGGCTATTTTAAATTGGGGTTTATCTATGTGGCTGATAAACTCCTTATATTCCTCTAAAGTCCAGAAGTTTATTTCATTTCTCTTAAATGAACCTATTGATCCAGCTTTAAGTAATGGATTTTCCTTTAAATTGTAGAATTTAATAGCATGGTTAAACATTGAAGAAAGAATATTACAAAGAGTTTTCTTTGTAGCCTCACTTAAATCACTATTATTTAAATACTTTTCCCACTCAATAACCTTTTTATAATCAATATCACTAAGGCGATAATCCTTAAAAAATGGTAATATCCAGTTTTCTATTTTACTTTTCCTGGTTACAGTGCTGGATATATTCCAATTTTTCTCTTTATCAGATAAAAATAATTTGTAGTAATCTTCAAATTTCATTAATGGATTACCAGAAGAAATATTTAAATAGTTTTCTTCATACTCTAGAGCTTCTGTTCTGGTTTTAAATCCCCTCTTTTTTTTGAGTTTTCCATCAACTCTAAATTGACAATACCATTTATTTTTTTTTAAACTATTATCCTTATATGCAGGCACTTACTACTCCTTTTATATATATGATAATGACTCTTCTCTTGCTATTTGAATTAAATCATTTAGCATACTATTTATAATTTCATCTATTTTTTTAAGATAATTTTGTTTAATTTTGTTTAATTCTTCTATTGGTTCGTTATATTTACCGATAACTATAGATTCAAATTGTCCTAAAGTATGTAAAAATAAACTAAAATTATTAGCTAAATTTCTTCTTAATTGAAAATCATTAACATTATCAATAAAATGACGAAATTCATATAATTCTTTAAAAAAAAGTAATTGCTCAATATCATTTTGATATCCTTTTACGTATTCTTCTTTAAATGTTTTATCATCATAAACAACTCCAAAAACATCAATATATTCATAAGAATCAAAATTAAGTATATGAGCTAAATCTCTAAACAAATCGGTGGGTGGAATTGAATAACCATTTTCATAATTAGAATATCTGGATTGAGTGATTTCGACCTTATCAGCTACTTCTTTTTGTGTTAATCCAGCTTCTTTTCGATATTTTTTTAAAACATTACCAATTTTACTAATTTTTTTCATAATAACATTATATAAATAAACTGAAAATATACAATTAAAAAAAATAACAATATTTATCTAATTTAATTTGTTATTATGTTATTTATGTTATAATAATCGTAAATGGATGAAAGGAGTTTAAAAAAATGTCCAATCAATATTTGTCTATTCAAGATGTAATGAATATTACTGGTAAAAAAAGAAGTTGGTCTAGTAATCGAATTAGAGAATTAAATGAAGAACTAGAAAAACAAGGTTTTTTTATTAATAGGGGTCGAATTCCAGCTAAATACTTCTATAAACGTATGGGCTTGGAATACGAAGAAAATTAATAAAATTTATAGATATGAATTTTTTAGGAGGCTTTAACATGAGGAGTTAGTTAATGATAATTGAAAAAATAAAAAGCAAAATCAATGTAATTGATTATGCTAAAAGTGTTGGATTACCAGTAGAAAAAGCTGGTGATCGGACTAAATCGTTTATTGATCCAGGTAATAATAATTCCTGTGTAATTTATTTTTCAAATTGGTGGTATGATCATAAAACTCAACAAGGTGGAGATGTTATTGATCTTTGCGCAATTCTCGAACATAATGGAAATATACCTAATGCTATTAATGATTTAAAGAATAATCTCGGTATAGTTGATAACTTCAAATTTAACAATGAAGACAAAATTGAATATTGGCATAAACAATTATTAAATAATTATCCTGAATATTTAAAGTATTTATATAACAGGAATATAACAGATAAAACTATAAATGAATTAAAAATTGGTTATTCTAAAAATTTATCTAGAATTATGATTCCTTATTTTAAATTTGGTTTTCCCGTTTACTATATTGGGAGAACGGTTAAAGAAGTAACTGATAAAAATCCAAAATATAAAAAACCTTGTAATTCTGATGGATATCTAAATATTCCTTGGGGTTTAAATACTTTAGATAGAAAAGCCCCTCTAGTAATAACTGAAGGAGCTTTTGATGCACTTTCGTTATATCAAGAAGGGTTTAAAGTTTTATCTAGTATGGGCGGTCATTTTTCTAAAGCTCAAATAAAAGAAGTTATTCAAATATGTAAAACTTTTGAGAATGTTTATTTAGCTTTTGATAATGATGAACCAGGTCAAGATTTTACCTGGTATATAGCTCAAAAATTAATAAAAAATAATATTTCTTTTAATGTTATTAATATACCCGAAAAGTATAATTCAACTCCTATTAAAGATATTAATGATTACTATAAAGTATCTCATGAACTAAATTTTTTACTGGAAAACAATTCTATTGATGATTTAACTTATATAGCTAATTATTTTAAAGGTAAAAAAGAAGAATTTACTGATTTTTGCTATAAACTAGCTAGAATCAAACCAGAAGAAGATATTAATTATTTATTAGATGTAGTTGATAGAGAAGGGATATTTGATTCTGATTGGATTAAGGAATTTAGAAGAAAAGTAACTAAAAATCCACCTCAAAATATAGTTGCTAAAGAAATATTAAAAGAATATGAATTAGTTTATAATGAAAAATTTGTTTTTTATCGCTTTAATGGTTCTGTCTGGGAACAAAAAACTGAAACAGATATAAAACATTTAATTGATAAAAAACTTGGAAATTTTTCAACTAATAATTTAATTAATGGGGTTCTAGGACTGGTTAAAAGTAAATGTAATAAAAACGTTGAATTTAATAAAAAGAATGTTTTAACTTTTAAAAATGGCGTTTTAGATTTAGATTCTGATAAATTGAGGGATTTTAATAAACTGGATTATTCAACTATTCAATTAGATTATGAATATAATCCAGAAGCTCAATGTCCTAAATTTAAGAAGTTTATTGATGATATAACCGATTCAGAAAAAAATAAAATTAATCTAATTCAAGAAGCTTTAGGTTATATTTTATATCCAGAAAATTCATTGCATAAAGCTTTTATTTTAATTGGTAATGGTGGTAACGGAAAAAGCGTTTTATTAAAAATTATTGAAGCACTTTTTGGAGAAGATAATAGAACTACTGTTCAGATTGATGGTCTGGGAAAAGAATTTCAAAGAATTAAGTTAAAGGATTCTTTAATCAATCTTCAATATGATTATAAAGATTCTGATAATAAAGTTTTTACTATTAAACCAGACGGTTATTTTAAAGCAATAATATCTGGTGATACTATTAATGGGTGTTTTAAAAATAGAGATTTTATTGATTTTAGACCTAGAGCGAAATTTTTCATTAATGTTAATGATAATTTTAAAGTTAATGATTCCAGCGATGGTATGAAAAGAAGATTGATTTTAATTCGTTTTCCAATAAAGTTTGTCAATAATCCAATTAATCCTCACGAAAAAAAATTAATTCCTGATTTAGAGAAAAAATTAATAGAAGAATTACCAGGAATTTTTAAATGGTTATATGAGGGTTATAAACGATTAAAGAGAAATGGAAAATTTTCTGAAACAACTGAACAAAAAGCCTTATTAGAAGAATTTTTATCTGATAACGATCCGATAATTGAATTTATTAATTCTTATGATTTTAACCAATCTTATTATCTTAATGAAGATATGTATAAAGCATATTTAATTTGGGCTAAAGAAAATCAATTAAAGGTTGAAGGATTAACTCAAAGAAAATTTATCAGAAGGTTTAAAGACTCTTTTTTAGAAAGATATTCTAATTGGAATAACTATAAAAATAATGGTGAAAGAGGTTTTAAACGGGCGTAATTAATGCTCAAAGTTATGCCCGTTGAAGTTATTATTGAAAATTCAACGAGAATTTAATACTAATTCTTTTAAGTAACGGGCGTAATTAATTGAAAACGGGCGTTTTACGGGCATAAAAAAATAACAATTATGCCCGTTGAAAGTCTAGATAAATACTGAAGAAAATCAATTTTACGGGCGTTATTCTTAATTTTTTTAAAATTGTTTATATAACTAAAAAATAAAAAAAGAAAAATTATAGAAGCTAATATAGAAATTTTAAAAGTTACGCCCGTTGAACAAAATAAGGAGTTTAAAATGCCAGAATCAGCTAAAGAAAAATTTAACCAGATAGATGAATTAATACATGATCTATTTGAATATATAACTCACGAAGAAACAAGTAACGGCTTATATTGGACTAGGTTGCAATGCGCTCAAAATTTAATTGGCGATGTGAAAAACGAAATTATAGCTAGAAGGAAATTTGAAAATGTCTAAAAAAGAAGAATTACAGAAATTTTATAATTCTATTCCAGAAGATGATAGATTACTTGTGAAAGATTATATTGATATTATTAAATCAGCTGAAGATGAAAGAGAGTATTCTCAAGTTAAAAGGGCAATGTTATTTTATAGTTTTGGTTATAAAACAGCTTTAAAAGCAAAGGAGTAGAAAATGTCATTAATTGATCCTATTTTACATGAAGTTTTTGATAAAAGGTTTGATGATAATATTCCTAAAGAATTATCAATAGCTGATGTAATTTCTATTGAAAGAAACGATAAAGAAAATTTAAAAAGATATACAAATTTCTTTATTTATGGTTATTTAAAAGGTTATAACAAAGGAATAGAAGAAATGAGGAGTAGAAAATGAAATTAAATTTTAATTTAAGTAACAATTACGCTGATACATATTATAGATTGAAGAACAAAGAAAATTTTAATGATAATCCAGCTAAAGAAAATTATTCAAATTTAACTCATGAAATTATTGGTTTTATTACTTTAGATAAAATTATTGATTATGAAGCTTTAAATAAGCTTCTAGAACCACTTAATGAAGAATTTGAAAAACAGAATATAAAAACTAAAGAAATTGATGAATCGATAAAAAAATTTATTAATTCTGGAGTTGATAATAAAGTAATTGAATTATTAGATAATTAAAAAAGAGCTGGTTTATTATCCAGCCCTCAATTCAGTAATAATGCTATTTAGTTATTATACTAAAAGTATAAAGTATCAAGCAAGTAACCGCCTCAATTAATGGGCGGTTTTTTTATACCTAAATTACTTCTAAAAGAAGTTTACCAATTAACCGATCTATACCGATACTAAAAGAGATAAATTAATTTTATCATAAAAAAACCACCTCAAAAAAGAAGTGGTTTAGCTGGTTAGAAAAATGTAACCAGAAGGAGTTGATCAGGCTTTAAACATGAAGAAAAAGTTTAAAAGAAAATCAAAAATCTATCAGTAATTTTGATAAAGCAAAACCGCCTAATGGCGGTATTTTTTAGATATGAATTTTTTAAGGTTAGCAAATTAATAAATTTTAGGTAAATATCCAGTTCTTAAAAGAACGGATGAAAAAATGCATACCGTTGAAGAATTGGCGGAAAATCCAAAACTTGAAAATCCTAAATTTATTTTTACTAATGAAAATATGAGAAGTTTAAATGTATTAAATCTGTAAAACTTAATCTAAAACAGAAGTGCGAAGAAATCGCTAAAATTCTTAAACGGATCACCTATGCTAAACATTAAATTTTATCATTATAAACAAAGTTTTATAATTTTAGATTTAATCTAATAATACTTCAAAATTCTCACTCCTTTTCAATTCATTACTACTATTATAGCACTTTTATTGAAAAGTGTAAACTTTTATTGTATAATATTATTAAATAAATTTCAATATAAAAATAAGAGATGAGCATAATTCCAATTGAAATAAATAACAAGATAATTAATTCATTTAATACCTGGGATGGGAATGCTTATTCTAATGCCATATTTAGAAGTGCAGTAGATGCTATAGCTAGGAATATTGGAAAATTAAGAGGAGCTCATTATTTAACTGATTCAAATAAAAATAAATTTGAGAGAGATCAGAAACTCAATCGAATCCTACAGATTGAACCGAATCCTTTAATCTCCTCTTATGATCTACTCTATAAAATAGCTACACATTATTATCTGTATAATAATGCTTTTATTCTGGTTGATTTTGATAACAATCGGAATGTACAAGGATTATATCCTATTGATGCAGTACAGGCTCAAGTATTAAGTGATTCCAGAAATAATATTTATATCGCTTTTAGATTAAAGAACGGAAAAGAGTTTACTTTCAGATATTCTGAAGTAATTCATTTAAAACGCCACTTCAATAATAATTTATTGTTTGGTGATTCCAATGATCCTATTAATCTTTCTCTAGAAGTATCCAATAAACAGAATGAGGGATTAATTAATTCTATTGAAAATAGCGCTACTATTAGAGGCGTGATTACTACTACTCAAATTTTAAGTAATGATGATTTAGTTGAATTAAAGGATTTATTTAAAGAAAACTATTTGAGTGTTCAAAATGATGGTGGTGTAATAGCGACCGATCAACGAATGGAATATATTCCTCTGGAAACTAAACCAGTTACTATTGATGAAAATCAATTAAATGCTGTAAAAAATAACATTTATAACTATTTAGGTGTTACTCAATCAATCGTAAATAGTAGTTATTCAGAAAATGAATGGGCTAGTTTTTATGAAGGAGTAATTGAACCTTTTGCCACTCAATTATCACTGGAATTTACCAGGAAAATATTTACAGATAGAGAAATAGCTCATGGTAATTCAATACAATTTGATGC
>CANQCQ010000045.1 GCA_947589725.1 uncultured Bacilli bacterium
AAATTGCTAAAAAGATTGGAATTAGTAGAAGCTATGTATCAAGAATAGAAAAAAGAGCTTTAACTAAAATTTTAAAAGAATTTATAAAAAATAAAAAAATTGATAAATAAACTGAATTAGTTTATAATTATTAGCAGGTGATATAATGGGTTATCTTAAACCTAATAGATATTATAAAGATATTTATTCTATTAATTATGCTAAATTAAAAGATGAGGGTATTAAGTGTATTGTCTTTGATTTAGATAATACTTTAGGTACTATTAATAATAAAAAATGTCCAGAAAAAACCAAAGAATTATTAAAGACTCTTCAAAATGATTTTTGTATATTTATAAGTAGTAATAATACTAGAAGAAGAATTAATCCTTATTTAAAAGATTTAGGAGTAGGTGGAATATCTCTAAGTATGAAACCTTCTACTAGAGGACTTAGATTAATTAAAAAGAATTATAAGTTTAATAAGAATGAAATGGTTATTATAGGAGATCAAATAATTACTGATATATTAGCTGGAAGAAGATATAAGATAAAGACTATTTTAGTTGACCCTTTAGGAGATAAAGATTTAAAAATTACAGGTATTAATAGAAAATTAGAAAGTAGAATAATCAAAAGATATGAAAAAAGAGGATTATTTGAAAGAGGTAAGTATTATGAGTAGTGAAAATGAACCTAAAAAATGTTTAGGTTGTGGTGTTGTATTACAAGATCAAAATATATTACAAGAAGGATATATAACTTCACTTGAAAATGATATATGTCAAAGATGTTTTAGATTAAAAAATTATGGAGAATATAAAGTTGTTACTAAGACTAATGAAGAGTATTTAGAAATTTTAAAAAACGTTGGTAAAACAAAAGACTTAGTATTATATATTACTGATTTAATTAATCTAGAAAAAGATTTTCAAACTATTAGAGATATTTTACCTAATAAGATGATTATTGTATTAAATAAAAAAGATGCTTTACCTAAATCTGTTAAAGAAAAAAAATTAATTAAGTATTTTGAAGATTTAAATATTCATGTTGAAGAAATAATAGTAGTTAGTTGTTCTAAAAACTATAATATTGATTATTTAATGAAAAAAATTAAATATTATCAAACTAGTAAAAATGTTTATGTAGTTGGACATACAAATGCTGGTAAGTCTTCTCTTATAAATAAATTAATTCAGAATTATTCAGATAATAATCAAGAACTTACTATGTCACCTCTTCCTAGTACTACTTTAAATTTAGTAAATATTGAGATAAATGAATATTTAAATATAATAGATACTCCGGGAATTGTTGAGTCTGGTAGTATTTTAAATCATGTTGATGAAAAATTAGTAAAGAAAATATCTCCTAAGAAAGAGATTAAACCTAGAACTTATCAATTGAGAAAGAATCAATCAATAATAATAGAAGATTTAGTAAGAATTGATTATGTTGAAGGTGAAAAGAATAGTTTTACTGTATTTGTATCAAATGATTTAAAAGTAAGAAGATTACTTAATTTATTAAATAATAAAGATTTAACTGATTTAAATAAAACTACTTATAATATTAAGTATGATGAAGATTTAGTTATCTCTGGTTTAGGGTTTATAAAAATAGTTAATAAAGGTGTAGTAGATGTATATATTGATAAAGATGTTAGTGTATTTACTAGAAAGTCTTTAATATAACTTGAAAAAAATTTATAAATGTGGTATTAATACAATTAGTTTTATTCAGTGGGGTGATGTCATATGAATAATGATTTAGCAAGTCAAATTCGTGCTAAAGTAGATATTGTAGACATCATTGGAGAACGCATTCCCTTAGTTAGTAGAGGAAAGAATCTGTTTGGAGTTTGTCCATTTCATGATGATTCTAATCCATCTATGTGTGTGTCACGAGAAAAACAAATATATACTTGTTTTTCTTGTCATGCTACAGGGAATGTTTTTACTTTTTTAATGAACTATGAACATATAGATTTTAAAAGTGCTCTTAAACTATTAGGTGATAAAGTAGGTATTAATACAAGTGGTATTAAAGTTGCTAAAAAAACTACTAAATTTGATTCTTTATATGATGCTTATAGTTTTGCTGTTAAATATTATCAAAATAACTTATCATCAAGTAGTGGAAAAGAAGCTAGAGAGTATTTAAAATCTCGTGGAATAAATGATGAAATAATAAAAGAATTTGAAATAGGATTTTCTTTAGATAAAAAAGATGATCTAACAAAATTATTGAGTAATAAAAATTATGATATAGCTACTCTAAATAAAATAGGTTTATCTAGTGATGACCATGATATTTATGTAGATAGAATAATGTTTCCTCTATATGATATTAATGGTAAAGCTGTTGGTTTTAGTGGACGTATTTATAAGAATGTAGATTTAAATAAATATTTAAATACTAAAGAAACGGAAATATTTAAAAAAGGTGAGATGTTATATCACTATCATATAGCAAGAGAGGAATGTCGTAATAAGAATAATGTCATCGTAATGGAAGGTTTTATGGATGTTATTCGTGCTAGTACTATTGGTATTAGAAATACTGTTGCTTTAATGGGTACTGCTCTTACTAAGGATCATATTAATTTACTTAAAAGATTATCTTCTAATATTATTTTGTGTTTAGATGGAGATTCTCCCGGAGTTAAGGCAACATTAAGTATTGGAGATACTTTATTAGAACAAGGAATTGAGTGTAAAGTTATTCCTTTACCTAATCCAGATGATCCTGATAGTTATATATTAAAAAATGGTAGTGATAAATTTAAAGGTTTACTGGATAATGCAATGAATTTTAATGATTTTAAATTAGCAAAGTTAAAAGAAACAGTAAATTTTAAAAGTGATGAAGAAACATCTAATTATATTAATAAGGTAATAGATGAAACTGCTAAACTTTCTGATCCAATAAGAAGAGAAGTTGTATTAAAAAGACTTGCAAAAGAGTTCGATATAGGGTATAATACACTCGAAATGCGCTTGAAGGCAATTGATTTGCAAAAAAAGGAAGATAAAGTTGTAGAAAATAAACAAATTAAATATGAAAAAGTAAATAAAAAAGATAAGTATTTTAAAGCTATGGAGCAAGTTATTTATTTTATGTTTTTTAATGACTTTGTAATTACGGAAGTCGAAAAAGAACACTTAGTATTTCCAACAGAAGCTATGAGGGCTTTATCTAGTGAAATAATATATTATTATAATAAATATGGCTCAATTAATATAGCGGATTTTTATACTTATATTCAAGATAAAGAAAGTATTCTAACTCTTTATAATGATATAATAGCAGCAGATTATATTGAACATACTACTAAGGATGAATTATTCTTATATTTCAAAGTAATAAGAGAGTATGGTAAGAATCAAGAAATTAATAGACTTACCAATTTAATGAAGAAGGAACTCGATCCTTTAGAACAAGCTAAAATTGTCGAAAGAATTAGAAAGTTAAGGTTAGGAGAATAGATATGGTTGGAGAAATTAAAACATTAGAGGAAAGAAAGAAAAAATTAATATCTCAAGGAAAAAAACAAGGTTTTATTACATATGAGCAATTAGTTGATGAATTAAAAGGATTGGAGATGGATAGTGATTCTTTAGATGATCTTTATAATTCATTGATGGAAGCAGGAATTGAAATAGTATCTGAAGATGGAAGTGATGATGCATCTGGTGAAGAAATTACTAGTGAAAGTGATGTTGAAGAATTAACTTTAACTAAAGATGTTAAGATTAATGATCCAGTTAGAATGTATTTAAAGGAAATTGGACGTATTAACTTACTTACTTCTGATGAAGAATTTGAATATGCAAAACAAGCTGAAAAAGGTGATGAAGAAGCTAAGAGAATGCTAGCTGAATCTAATCTACGTTTAGTTGTATCAATTGCTAAAAGATATGTTGGTCGTGGAATGCTATTCTTAGACTTAATTCAAGAAGGTAATATTGGTCTAATGAAAGCTGTCGACAAATTTGATCCAAGTAAGGGATATAAATTTTCAACATATGCTACATGGTGGATAAGACAAGCAATTACAAGAGCTATTGCTGATCAAGCAAGAACTATTCGTGTACCTGTTCATATGGTTGAAACAATTAATAAACTTGCTCGAGTACAAAGACAACTTACTCAAGAATTAAATCGTGAACCATCAGATGAAGAAATTGCTAAAAGATTAGGAATTACCGTAGAAAAGGTTCGTGAAGTATATAAAATTTCTCAAGATCCAGTATCATTAGAAACACCTATTGGTGAAGAAGATGATTCTCATTTAGGAGACTTTATTAAAGATACTATGACTATGGGACCTGAAGAATATGCTACTGTTGAAATGCTAAAAGAAGAGCTAAACGGTGTTCTTGGTACTTTAACTGAAAGAGAAGAAAAAGTATTAAGACTAAGATTTGGCTTAGATGATGGTCAATGTAGGACTCTAGAAGAAGTAGGTCAAATATTTGGTGTTACTCGAGAAAGAATTCGTCAAATAGAAGCTAAAGCGCTTCGCAAATTAAGACATCCATCTCGCTCTAGAAAACTAAAAGACTTCTTAACTGACTAATGAAGATAAATGCAAGATTAAAAGTTATCGGGGACTTAGTTCCCGATAATGCAACATGTCTAGATGTAGGATGTGATCATGCTTTCTTAGATATATATCTAGAAAATTGTGATAGAGGAATTAAAGCAATCGCCTCAGATATAGCACAAGGCCCTTTAGAACAAGCAAAAGCTAATATAAAAAGAAAAAATTTAGAAGGAAAAATAGAAGTTAGATTAGGTAATGGTTTGGATTGTTATACCAATAATATAGATACAGTAATTATAGCTGGTATGGGTGGTAGAAATATAATTGGTATTTTTAAAAATAATATAGCGAAGCTTAAAAATATACAAACTTTAATATTAAGTCCAAATAATTATCAAGAAGATGTAAAAAGATTTCTTAGTAAATGTGGATTTTATATAGATGATGAAGTTTTTGTAAAAGAAAAAAAGTATATTTATCAAGTAATAGTACTTAAAAAGGGAAAAAGAAATTATACAAAAAGACAATATTTCTTTGGACCTATCTTTTTGATAAAAAAAGAAGATTTATTTTATGAATATTATCAAAAAGAATATATGTCTAGAGAAATAATGTTAGATTTTTTACCAAAAAGATTTAAATTAAGAAGACATAAAATAAAAAAAGAATTAAAACTTATTAAAAAAGAATTAGAAGAGACCAAATAAAGTCTCTTCTATTTTTCTTTTTCTATTTTTTTAGTATTAATACCTATCATACTTCCTAAGGTTGCAGTAAAGAGAATAATTATATTATATAGAATTAATTTAATACTAATATTATTATTAATAATAGATACTAAAGTACTAAATAAAATTAACATTACTCCTAGTTTTACTCCATCTAAATAACCTTTTCTTGTAGAATATCTTCCTAGTACAATACTATTAACAATTAAAGTAATAATTAGAGTGGCAATTTTTAAGAATTTATATGTGTTAGTTGAAATATAATCAAAATAATATAGCGTTGTTAATATTAAAGTAATAAGTAAGAGCGATATAATAATACTTAACATTGTGTAAGAATACTTCTTTATAGCTTTCATTATTCACCTCTAACTAATTTTATGTTTAATAATTTAAAATATACTCATATTAAATATAGGTGAGGTATATGGATTATATAACTATATTTGGAAGAAGTTTATTTTTTTATGTACTTATAGTATTTCTTTATAGAATAATGGGAAAAAGAGAAGTTGGGGAATTATCTATAATGGATTTGATAGTATCTTTTTTTATTGCTCAGTTAGCTTCAATTTCAATAGAAAATTTTGATAAGCCTATTTTAAGGTCTTTAATACCAATAGGTATATTAGTATCTTTACAAGTATTATCAAGTATTATTGAATTAAAGTCGGCAAAAGCTAAAGATGTTATCGATGGAAATATCTCAGTAATTATTAATAAAGGAAAAGTCAATTTTTTAGAAATGTCTAAACAACGATATAATTTAGATGATTTATTATCTCAACTTAGAGAACAAGGAATTAAATCCTTAGAAGAAGTTGATTATGCAGTATTAGAAACAAGTGGTAAGTTATCTATTTTTAAATTACAAGATGATACAACAAGGACATATCCATTACCAGTAATAGTTGATGGAAAATTACAAAAAGATACACTTACTCAGATTGGTAAATCAATAAATTGGTTAAAGAAAGAATTAATGCAAGAGAAGTGTAGTATTGAAGACATATTCTATGCTTTTTATAAAAATAAAAATTTATTTATTATAAAAAGAGAAAACATAAAATGACATATTTTTCTATACTAATAAATTAATATAGTAGTGGTGAGATATATGAAGAAGATTTTAATCATACTTATATTAATATTAGTAATTTTTTTAGGTTGTACTAAAACAGAATCTAAAAATCAAGAAATAAGAGGAATATTTATAAGTTATATAGAAGAAAATAGATATTTTAATAATGATATAAATAAAACAAAAGATAATATAAAAAGAATGATTAGAAATGTATATGATAATAAATTTAATTTAATTATCTTGCAAGTTAGATCTAATGCTGATGCAATATATGAATCAAATATTTTTCCATATAGTAGTATTTTAACTGGAATCGAAGGTGATAAATATTTTGATGTATTAGCTTTCTTTTTAGAAGAATGTCATAAATATAATATAAAATTATATGCTTGGATAAATCCTTATCGAGTTAGAACCTCTGAAGATATTTCTTCTATTAGTGAATCTTCTCCAGCTTATAAATATATTAATACTGATTATATTTATGTAGATAATGGAATTTATTTTAATCCTAGTAAAAAAGAAGTAGAAGATTTAATTGTTGATGGCATAGAAGAAATATTAAGAAATTATAAAGTAGATGGTATTTTATTTGATGATTATTTTTATCCTTGTGATGATATAGATATTAATGATTATAATGAATATTTAAAGAATAATAGTTACATTGATATTAAACAGTATCATTTAAATATTATTAATCGAATGGTAAAAAGAGTTTATGATACATGCAGTAATTATAATGTAAAGTTTGGAATAAGTCCGGATGGTAATATAAGTAATAATTATAATTCTTTGTATGCTGATATTTATAAATGGCTTAGTGAAGAAGGATATGTTAATTTTATAATGCCACAAATATATTATGGATTTTTTAATGAGAATAAACCTTTTTATGATACTGTTAAGGAATGGAATAATATTATTGAAAATAATAAAGTTGATTTAATTGTTGCTCTTGCTTTATATAAATCTGGTAGTATAGATAAATTTGCTAAAAGTGGTAGTGATGAATGGTTAAATAATAGTGATATTATTAAAAGAGAAGTTATTATATCGAGAAATTTATCTCATTATAGTGGATTTGCCTTATTTAGATATGATTATATTTTTACAGAAGAGATATTAAATGATTATTTAAAAGAAGAAGTAAATAATTTACAAGAAATGCTTAATTGAAAAGTGAATGTCCACTTTGCTTAAGTTACGTCCACTTTTAAGATAAAAATCTACAATTG
>CANQCQ010000046.1 GCA_947589725.1 uncultured Bacilli bacterium
TCGTAACGTGTATATCCAAACATTCTGTAATCCATTTTCTTTTGTATCCTTTCAGAATCAAAGATAGGCTCTTCTCTTCTTAAGAATAAAAGATTAGGTATAGATGTGTCTTGAATAAACCAAGGTTTTTTAGCTCCTGTTGGGTCTGATAAATAATCCCATACTATAATTTTTAGGTCTGGTAAAGTATTAACATCATTATTGTTGGTTCCAGCTTGTAGTATAGAATGTACAACAGCCTTTGCAACAAATTCTAATTCAGGGCATACAACCAATTGTTTTGCACTTGCAGCAATTGGAACATTTGCTTCATCTTTTTGTTGTCTCATTAAAGTTAATGCAGCCTTTAAGCTTTCATCTTTTAATGAACCTTTAATTAAATTTGAACATGTAGATTCACTTGAAGCTAATGGATGGTCTTCTGCAAATAATGCTTTTCCATCATAACCTGTATTTGCAAAACCTCCAGAAATAACTTTTGCTGTGTCAGTTTCCTCAGTAGCTCTTAAAGAACGTCCAAGTCCTTTAGCTGAACCACCTCTACCAATACCTTTCATAACATTATATTGGTCATCTTGCATTAATTCCCAAGTTAAAACGTATGATTTATCATATCTTTTAGCCTCGAAAGATGCTGTTTTTCCTTCTCCGAAATCACTTTCATTGAAATCAGAACCTTCTGTATTTGTTTCCCACAAACCAAAAGCTCCTAAATGTGGGTAAGTTTGAGTTTTACCATTCATTTTTTCATTTTTAAATATACTTTCATATTTCTTTGGAATTTCATTGTAAGAATCAAAGAATATTTTTTTATGTACAGGTGTCATTAATACACCAAAATTGTCTCTGGTCATAACTGCCATTTTAAATCACACTCCTTATATTTTTTGTGCAAATATAAGAAATGAATTTTATTACTATTTCTTTTTGGTAGCAGTATACTTATTATAGTCTTTTACATTCTGCATATCGCGTATAGCAACATATTCTTCAACCGTCATACCTGCCATTGCTGCAATGCCTTTTTCTTCGGCTGTAGCTTTTATCTTTTTATTAGAATTTTGAATTGCACCATTATTATTGTTATAATTTCCTAATATTTCTTTTCTGGCTTGATTATTTTGAAGTTTAGCTTCCACTTTACGCTCAATTTCAGATTTTGTATTTTTAGATTTAGGCTTATCATAAGTTACTGCATAATAGCTTTGCTCAAGAGTTAATCCCTTGTCGACTAGGTCTTTAATCTCATCGGCATAGTCTAAAATATCTTCAAAACCTTCTTCTTTACTTTTTTTAGTTAAAGAATTTTCAAATTTTACTTCGGCAAGTTGTCTTGCTAAGTCAGAATTATCAGTTTGCTTTTTTTCTATAGCTTTTGCTATTGATTTTGCAACTCCTTCATCTATTCCATCATCTACTAATTCTTCAACTATAGTCTTTTGAGGAGCTTCTTTAGCATCTTCTAAAGCTTTTAGTCTAGCTTTTAATTCTTTATTTTCTTTTTCGGCAGCTTTACGAAGATTTCTTTCTTTATTTACTCCACGTTTAAGACTTTCTTTTTCTTCATCAAGTTGTTCCTCTGTATCTGGAATATCTGATGTTTCTTCATTATTTGAAACTTCTTCATTTTCTTCTTCAACATTAGGTAACTTGATGCCTTCATTATTTTCTTCTAAATCGACTGTTTCTAATTCGATTCCTTCTAGTTCTTCATCCATGTTGACTCCTTTCCATTTTTAGCCAGGTTTTGTCCTCTAATGATTTTTTGCCAGGTTTTCTCCTCTAATTTATAATTAAAAAAATTAATAACTATTATTTATGTGTTTTTATATGTGCATTTAGTCCTATTTGGCTTTTACATACTTTTCCGCATTCAGGGCATATAAATTTCTGCTCATCTTGTTCTTCTGTCTTATTTTTGATTTCTTCTTGTTTTTCAATATTATTTTCTGTAGCTATATCTATTATCTGCCAAGTTTGTCCTTTTTGCTCTAATAATAGAACTGTTTTTTTATGACATTCTGGACATTGTGTATGTGAACCATATTTAATTATATTAGCATAAAAACCATGTTCTTTTATATCTTCTAATTCTGTTATATCTTTTAATGTAAAAGCATATCCACATGTGCATTTTGTATCATTTTGTATTTTATAATCTTTAATATTAATTGCCATGACTTATACTCCTTTCATATAACTTGTTGCAACATTACCATTTTCTGTCATTCCTTCAATATTTGGATTCTGTAGTTGCAATTCAGTTGCTTGTTGCCTTTTTACTGTTTCTTCATCTATTAATCCAATTTCTTGTTGTTCCATTTCAGTTTCTGGATATTCTTGAATATTCATTCCTAATTGTTTTATCATATAATTTCTATACTCTCTTTTTGTTAAAGCTTTATCAACGTACATTTGTCTAACAATTGTATATCTATAAGCTCTATTATTTGGTAAACCTGTTCCTACTGAAATGCTTAAATCATATTGAATTTTACGCGTTTCTTTATGACCATTTTCATCTTCAACTTGCATATATTTATATTCTTCTGGGTCCAAATCTTTTGAAATATCTTTATTAGGATTTCTTTCTTGCCAGTTCTTCTTATAACTTTCTCTATAATCTGTATCGGATTCAACTAAAACTGGTACCTTGTTTAACAAATCAGGATTAAATTCAGAAAATGACTCCTGTCCATTATCTCCCATAATTCTAAATAGCATTGTAGTGTTCCAGTTTAATAATGCAAGTTCTAAAGCATATTCAAAAACTTCGCTTAAAGTTTCTTGAAGCAATCCTTTTTTATGGTCTATCATGCTATTTCCACTATTTTGTAAAGCCATACTTTCAGTTGCAGTATCAACGCCACTTTGTTGCTTTCCTATCATTTGGTCAGTAAATCTTGTTACAACTTGTCTATCATTATTCATTAATTCACTACGTTTATTAATAATATATTGTGGAATGCTAGGTGGTGTTAACCATTTTATGCCACTTATATCATTAGATGGTATCATTTCTCCAGGAGAATTAGTTATCTTGCTAGGGTCTATTCCACTTGAATTTGATATAATTCCCATAGGATTTCCTGTAAGTCTAGCATTCCTTAATAGAGTATCATCTAAATCATCAATTTGGTCTGATAATCCTAGTATTAATTCAGCTGTACCTTTACCCCATATAGTGTTTTCTCTATACATATCAGGTGTAAAAAAGTATGGAAATTTATCATTCGGAAATAGTTGTAATGGTTTTCTCTTTTCCTTCTTTTTGCCTTCAAAAATTTCTTGTTCATCTTCTAATTCCATTTTCCTATTATGTTCGTAAAGTGCCTTTTTGGTATCTCTTAAAATTACACCATCGCCAGACATTTCAACCAAACGTAATTTTAGTTCTCCGTCGTCTTTATATTTTGTCCAAACCATAAGATGAACATATTGGTCCTCTTCATTTTCAACTAATATATCTCCTATAGGGTCTAAATTAGGTATAATTGCATCTGCTAAATCATCTCCAAATTCACATTTGGCTGAAAATATAGACTTATTTTGACTTTCAATAATATATTGTCCTTCTTGAATGTCGTATACATCAGTTATAGCAGGGTCAACAAATATTTTACTAGGATGAATAGGTTTAATTATAGGTAAACCTTTTCCATCAAGTTTGTCAAAATCCCATAAAACGCGAAATATACCTGTACCAAACATATCACGTCTACGTTCGTGAACTTCTATTTTTCTAAACATTTTATTTCTTTCTTTAATAAAATCTACAATGGTTCTTGCCATATCACAAAATGATTTATCTCCAGGTTCTCTAGGATTTACTTGTACAGCTATATTTTGGTCACAAAGTAAAGCTGTTCTTCCTTCAACATTAGAATTTGTTATGTTTGTATTTGGTGCTGCTTGGTCATCATCATATTCAAAATCCCCCTCCCAATACTTCTCGACATCTTTCCATTTATCTATTATTCCAATTCTTTGCTTATCCTGGTATGCTCTTCTATACCATATTAAAAATTGTTCTGCTTCTTTTATTTCTTCTTCACTCATTAATGCTTCTTTTTTAGCCTTTTTTTCTTTTAACATTTCATCATAATTTTGGTTTTCCAATTATTACACCTCCCTTTTAAGATTAATCCCTTTAGAAGGTTTTACAGGCTCATATAATCCATCACTATTTTGATATTTTTCATATCCTTTTCTTCCACCAAAAGAATTATCATAATTAGATTGTATAATACTAGAATGTTTTCTAGTTCTTTTTTGATTTGTTTTCATACTATCTGTTGTTTGTTCATCTCTTATATTAATTACTAAATGATAAATAAAAATATTAGAAACAACTATATAAGCCATAAAAATTAGATTTAATATCGCCATATTTATCTTCTCCTTTTCATTACCGATTTTGATACATTTTCTTTAATCGGCGTTTCTATATCCTTGTACCCTAAATCTTCTAATTCAGAAGCGGTATAATAGCCTTCGGGTAATCTTTTCTTTCTTATCATTGGAGATTGCCACATAGTACAGAAATACCTTAATGCATCTGTTATATGTGTTGGTTCATGCGGTTCTGTAGCAACATCATTTGGATTTTTTTCGTCATGTTGTAAACTTGGTAAATATTTTATTAGATTTACACAATTACTAAATATATGTAACTTAGATGTTTTTACGCCTTGTTCATCTTCAAATACTTTTAACCATTCATGTACTGCAAGCCAGCCTGTAACTCTATTATTATCTGCTTTTGTTAAATATTGTCCATTTTCTGCAAATATATCTGCTGTACTTTTACCAGTATCTTTATTTCTATTCCATAAATCAGGTGGTGCATAATCTATATCTATCTTTTCAGTTGTTATTTCATTTATTTGTTTTGCAGCTTCTGATACAATTAAGTCGCTTTTATGTAACTCTTTAAAAACATATATGTTCATGTTCCAATCCATTGCTACCCATAATACTGCACATTTGTCTAGTCCATAATCTCTAGTTCTATATATTTTCCAATCACGAGGAATAACAAAAGGACTACAAACATGTATTTTCCTATCAAATTCCGTAAAGAATTGTCCTTCAAATATGTCCCAATCGCCATATTTTAAAGCCTTTCTTTCTTTTTCTGGTAAGTTATCTAATCTTCTTACATAATCTGGGTCATTTTGTAGTAAAAATAAATTATCTTGTACAAAACTAGGAATAAATATTCTTGTTGTTGTTTCTCCTGTATCTAAAGTTATTGTATGAACTTTATTAGGTTCTCCTATATCAATAAATCTTTCCTTAACCCAACTATGTCCTACTCCTCCAGGATTCGTTGAACTTTTTATGCCTTTTGGATAAGTATTAGCACCTCTACATCTTGATATTAAATATATATACATAAATTCAGTAAAATGAGTTAATTCGTCGAAGCGGATTACATCATATTCTGCTGATTGATATTGATAAACATCATTTTCACTATCTATATAACCAAAGTCTACAATACTTCCATTTGCAAAGCTCCAAGTGTGTTTACTTGTATTGTATCGTGCTGCTTCTCTAGGATAAAATCCTAAGCTAACTCTTATTAACGATTTTTCCAAATCTGGAAAGGTCCTACGAAATATTATTTGTTTTGATTTAGGATATTTTAAAGCATATAATAAAGCATCTACTAATTGACCATATGATTTCCCTCCTCCTGCTGCTCCACCAAATAATGTTTCAAATGCTATAGAATCAATAAAAGATTCTTGTTTTTCTGTTATCGCTATATCCATTTAAAACATCCTCTCCTCATAATTAATTTTATGTAAAATAAGTGCCATTTTTTTGGTGTTCCGCCCGTGAGAAAATGAGACTTTGTGTCTTGAAACACTTGAAAATACTATTCTTTACATAATGACTTACTGCATTAATTTTTCTTTATAGTAATATTGACCTCGAAAGGCTTGTCTGTATTGATTTCTACGGTTTCTTTGAATATTCCATGTCTTTTGCCTAAAAGTTCGGCACATTTTGTTCTATCGTTTGTATCTTCTTTTTTATCTCTCATAATTGTTGTAAAATATTCTAATACTTCTTTAGCACTTGCAATTCTTTCATTTTTTAGTTGTTCCAGTCTTTCTTGTATGTAATTCTCAAGTTTTTTCAAGTTTTCATGACCTATTCTATCTGCTGTCTTTTCACTATACCCAGCTCGTCTAGCACTTTCTGCTGCATTAGTCGTTTCTATATAAAAATCTATAAATCTTTTTTGTTTTTCTGTTAATTTTTCATAGCTATTTGCCATCTAACCACCTTTTTTATTTATAATTATTTCATACTTCTTATCTAATAAATCTTTTGATAATTCTATGAGAAAATCAAATCTATCATCTGTGTCTTTATTAGGAATTGAAGCTGTATTAAAACAACATTCTATAAAATCTTTAATTTCTTTTGGAAGATTTTTATTGTTTTCTAAAAAATCATCACAATCCTTTTTGATTAATTTTAAACGTTCCAATAAAAACCACATATATTTTTTTAAATCATATTTTTCAGGATGAGCTTTATAAAATGCACTTTTCCCTATAAAATCTTTTTCACTTTTATCAATAAAACGAGAAACAAATCCTTTACAATTATCACAAAAACCAATATAAGTTTCTGCTTCAATCGTATCTACATAGTCATGTAGACAATCAAATTGTATCCATACTTCTTTACCACAAAACGGGCATTTTACTTTTTCTTTCTTTTCATAATCTTTCTTTATAACCCAATCTTCTGCTAATATGTCAACTTGACTAGGTGTCCAACCTAATTGAACTCCTGAAATGTTTATAAATTGTATTGCCTTATTTCCTATTGTCATATGTTCTGCATTTATTATTTCGTTTGCTGAATTTTTATAACTTATATCACTTGCTAATTCAATATATTTGTCTACACCATCCCAGCCTTTTCTTGTTATTTTTTTACCTTCTTTTAATAATTTAATTGCACTTCCAAAATCCATAAATCTATTTCTCCAATTTAATATATCTTTTTTTGTTAAATTATAGTAATCATTCGCCATCTAATCCATTTACTTTAAATAATTGAAAACATGCTTTTATGATGCTTTAAAAAATCTACAGCACTCCAATATGTTAATCCTTTTTGTTTTGCTGTTTTTATGTAATACTCTGCACTCTGTTTAGTCCATTTTCTTTTCATAATATTAACTCTCCAATTCTTTAATGAATTTTCCGTATGCTTTTGCTACTAAATATTCAATTTTACATCCTCTTGCTTTATCCCAACCTGGCATAAAAACTACTGCATCTGCTTTTGACATTGCTTCTATGGATTTAGCTAAATAATATATTGATTCATCGCTATCACTTGGGGCTTTTTCTGTGAATATTGTGTCTATTACTTCGTTTCCTTGCTTTTCTAACTCTTTTACTAATTCTATTCTTTCATTTTTTATTTGTTCAGTCGTTTTGAACTTCATTGGCTGACTAATCATTATTTTCATATTTATTCCTCCCTTGATATTCCTTTTATAGTCCAAAACTGAGCTTCTTCTAATTT
>CANQCQ010000047.1 GCA_947589725.1 uncultured Bacilli bacterium
AAGCAGCTCTTGATGAAGCAAATGTAGTACAATTTAGTAAATATTTAGATCATTATAAAGAAAAGACTCAATTTCTAATAATTACTCATAAGAAAAAGACTATGGAATATGCTAAAACATTATATGGAATTACAATGCAAGAGTCTGGTGTATCTAAATTAGTAAATGTTAGATTAGAAGATAGAAAAGAAATAATCTAAAGAAAAAATCGTGATTAGTTTCACGATTTTTATATTGCTCGATATAAATCTTTATCTTTATAAGGATTTTTTGGATCAATGTGATCAGTAAATAAAATACCATTTAAATGATCAAGTTCATGTTGAAAACAAATTGCTAATTCTTCTCTTACTCTTACATGAATTTTTCTACCTTCAGTATCATAAGCTTCCATTGTTACTCGTGCATATCTTGGAACAATACCTTCAACTTCTCGATTTACACTTAAACAACCTTCACCCATTTCAACATATATTTTTTCCATTGAATTACTAATAATTTTTGGATTTATTAACACATATGTATCAAATTCTCCCGGAGATACTTCATCAACTACAACAAAAAATCTCTTTGCAATTCCAAGTTGTATTGCAGAAAGACCCATTCCAGGACGTAAATTATATTTCTCACTTAATTCAGGAATTTGACTATTTCTTAAAAATTCTATCATTAAATCGATTGTTTCTTTATCTTTATTAGATAAAGGAAATTCAACATCTTTAGAAACATTTCTAAGACGTTTATCTTTCTCGTCTAATATGTCTTTCATTTTTAACATAATTACTTCCTCACATTCTTTAAATATTTTACCATATATTTTTCTAAATTACCCCTCAATAAGCATGCTTATTATACTAAAATATAAAAAAATTGTCAAAGAAAAAGACGTAATGCTACGTCTACTTACATTAATTATTTGTCCATCTTGCACCTAATATTATTACTAAAAGAATAAATAAGACAAGAACTATAGCAAAATATGAGCTATTATTGTTATTATTATAATAACTTACTGGATAATAAGGAGCTTGATAGCTGCCACAGCAACTAGATCCACCACCATAATAATACATAAATGTACCTCCTTTTCTTAATCTATTATATGTTATGTAAATTTACAAAAAATGTTAATATTTGAGAATGCTACATTCAAAATATTTCTGTTCTGTGATATTATAAAATAATAAGAGGAGAGTTTATGAGAAAGATTCTAAAAAATATAGATAAACCTTTATTATTTGTTACTTCATTATTATTTATAATTGGCTTAATAATGGTTTTATCATCTTCTAATGTAACAGCATATATGTCTAAAGATTCTAGTCCTTATAGTTTTTTCTTTAAACAAGCAATATTTTTACTTGTTGGTTTAGTTCTTTCTTTTTTTATGATGTTTATAACTTATAAAGGATATGCAAGATTATCTTATATATTATTTGTTATTGTTTTAACATCACAACTTTTACTTCCTTTTTTTGGAGTGTTAAGAAATAATTCTCGAAGTTGGTTTGACTTTGGTCCAGTTAGTTATCAACCTTCAGAATTTATGAAGGTAATTTCTATTATCTTTATATCGTATTATTATGATAAAAATAAGAATAAATTAAATAATTATACTAAGGTTTTATTTCCATTATTTATTTGTGCTTTAAGTGCCGCTTTAATGTTTTTTGAACCAGACTTAGGTACTATGGCTATATATGTTATAATTATAGGAGCTATTTTTTTGGCTCAACCTATATCTCGAAAAATTAAATTTCAAACATTTTTTTTAGCATTTATTGCCTGTGTAACTATTGCATTTGTTTATACTAGTACTACTGGACATAATATTTTTATATCAAGACAAACAGATAGATTTGATACATTTTTTAGTGGTAGTCCTTGTGATAATTTATTAACTACTGGAAATCAAATATGTAATGGTTATATTGCTATTAATAATGGTGGATTAACAGGAGTGGGACTAGGTAAATCAACTCAAAAATATTTATATTTACCTGAACCTTATACTGATTTCATTTTCTGTATAATAATAGAAGAGCTAGGCTTAATATTTGGAATATTTATATTACTATTATACTTATTTGTATTATGGAGAATTCTCTATATTGGTAGAAAATGTCCAAATAATGCTGGTACTAGTATGTGTTATGGTATAGCAACTTATATATTTATTCATATAGCTCTTAATTTATTAGGTCTATTTGGAATGTTTCCTATGACAGGAGTTCCGCTACCATTTATGAGTTATGGAGGTAGTTTTGCAATCTGCCTAATAGCTGCTTTAACTGTAGTTCAAAGAGTAAATATTGAAAATAGATTAGGAGAAAAATAACATGCCAACTTCAGTAATACATGAAATAGTAGGAAGAAAAATTACCAAAAAATATCATTATTTAGATAATTATAATTTCTATCTAGGTATAATTGCACCTGATGCAGTTAATAAAGATGGCTTTGCCAAAAAAGAAGATAGATGGACTGCTCATTTAAGAGATAAAGACTTAAAGAAATGGATGGATAATATCATATTTTATTATCAAGAAAATAAAACTATTTATGATGGCTTATTCTTAAAAGGATATATTACGCATATAATAACAGATATAGTATATGATCAATATTTATATGATGAAGTAATAAATAAATATAATATTCCTGATAATAAACAAGCTCATAAACATATGTTAAATCAAATGAATTCATATGGATTAAATAATAAAGACTATCAGTATGTAACTGCTATATTAAATGAAAAAGACATATCTTATAACATTAGAAATATTGATAAAGAAACATTAAGTAAATGGAAAAATAAAATTACTAATCAAATTCTTTCTAAATCTAGTGATTTATTAATAAATGATGAGATAATTGATAAATTAACTTATTTAGTAATAGAAGAATTACAAAAATATAAAATATTATAATACTTGCTTAAAACAAGTATTTTATTTTGCCTTAAAATAATATATAATACAGTGAAAAAGAGGTAGTAGTATGTATCAAGAAGTATCAAAGACATTAACTCAATTAATAATGGCATCATCCAATGTTTTTATAATTGGTCATAATGATCCAGACTTTGATTCTATTGCTTCATGTATTGGTTTAGGATTATTAGTAAATAGTTTAAATAAAAAAGCAAATATCATAATAAATAAAAATGAATTAGATCCAGCAATTACTAATATAGTTAATAGTTATACTAATAATTTAAATATAGAATTTATTTCTAAAGAAAAGTGTTTAGAAAATACTAATGATAATTCATTACTTATTATGACTGATGTAAATAATGATTATATGATTTCTTTAAATAATAATTTAAGTAATTTTAAAAATATTTTTATCTTAGATCATCATAAAGAAGATTCTCATACTATAAAAACATTATATAAATATATTGATGTTTTTGCTTCTAGTGCTTCTGAAATTATAACTAATATATTAAATTTAAATAATGTAACAATAGATAAAAATACTTCAACTTATTTATTAGCAGGAATATTACTTGATACTGATAATTTATCAAGAAATTGTTCTAATGTTACCAAATTAACTATTCAATATCTTAATAATATAGGTGCTAGTATTAATGATGCAGAAAACTTATTTATAACTGATTATGAAAGTGATAAAAAGGTAAAAGACTTAGTCCTTTATAATACTAACATTATATCTTTTTCAAAAAAGTCTAAAAATGATTTAAAAATAGGTTATGTTTTAAATAGAAGAAATCCTACTCTTTTATATAAAAAAGTTGAAATAGCTAAAGCTGCAGATTATTTATTAAACTATAATATGGATGTATCTTTTGCCCTAGGTTATATTAAAAATAATTTAATATCTATATCTGCTAGAAGTTTATGTGATATTGATGTAGCTGATATATTATCATCAATTGAAAATGTACAAGGTGGTGGTAATCCAACAAGTGCAGGAGCTAAATCTTATAATGAAAATATTTTTAATTTAGAAGAAAAATTAATTAAACAGATAGGAAATTATTTAGTAAAAGAAGAAGACCCTTCAAACTATAAGTTAAAAATCTTAAAAAAATCTTAGAAAAGTTTAGTGCTTTTCTTTTTTTTTAGAATAATTAATATAGGAGATGATGAAAATGACATTTCACTATAGGTATAGAAAGCAAATTATTTTAGTTTCTTTTTTTATAATTATAGTAGTTATTTTATCGATATTTTCTATCAATAAATATTTATTTAGTAATGAGAAAAAAGAAACTACTAAGACACTTTTAGTGAAGAAAAAAGAAAAAATTAAAGAAGAGAAAGTTGATGTAGAATATCTTGTCGATATAAAAGGTGAAGTTAATGCTCCCGGAATTTATCGATTAAAAAAAGATTCTCGAGTAATTGATGTTATTAATATGGCTGGAGGTTTAACAGAAAATGCTAATACTTCTGTAATTAATTTAAGTAAAAAAATAATAGATGAAATGGTTATTATTATTTATTCTAATCAACAAGTAGAAGATTTTTCTAAGACTAAGGAAATAGAAAATCAAGTGTCTGATTATTGTAATCAAATAGATGAAAATTCAATTCATAACGATGCTTGTATAGAAGAAAAGTCAACAGTAACTACTATTGATGGAAAAATTTCTCTTAATACCGCAACAATGGAAGAACTAATGAATCTTCCAGGAGTAGGGGAAGCTAAAGCTAAAAGTATAATTGAATATCGTGAATCTAATGGTAACTTTAATTCTATAGAAGATATAACAAAAGTTTCTGGTATAGGAGAAAGTTTATTTGCTCAAATTAAGGAATATATTACTACATAATACTATTTTTATAATTATCTTACTTATAAGTATAATTATATCTACTATTAGAATAGTATTTGTACCTAGTAAAAATATAAATAGTATAAAATTACCTTTAACATCTAATATAAGTAGTTATTATATAGATGGAAATAAACTTACTATTACTATGTCTAAATATAATATAAAAGCTAATTATTATATTAAATCTTATGAAGAAAAAAAGTATCTAGAAAATACTCTTAAAGTAGGAGATATTTATAAAATAACTGGAGATATCTCCAAACCTAGTATTCCAACTACTAAAGGATTATTTAATTATAGAAATTATTTAAAAACAAAAAAGATATATTTTATAGTAACAATTAAAAGTATACATAAAGTTACTAATACACATAATTCATATTATCTATTAAAAAATTTTCTTCAAAAGCATCTAAATAAGAGTCCATACTTATATACTTTTATTTTAGGAGATAAATCATATTTAAGTGAAGATGCAATTTATTCATATCAAGAAAATGGTATAAGTCATTTATTTGCCATAAGTGGTATGCATATTACATTACTATCAAGTATTATTGATAAGTTATTAAAAAAGTTAAAGTTAAATGAAAACAAACGTTTTTTAATAATTACTTTATTTTTACTATTATATTTAATATTAGTAGGATTTTCTCCATCTATATTACGAGGAGTATTATTTTATATTTTATTTTCACTAAATAAAATATATTATTTTTATATAAAAAGTATTAATTTATATTTTGCCTCACTAGCAATCACTCTTATTATTAATCCATTCTATATTTATGATACAGGCTTTTTATTTTCCTATACAATATCTTTAGCTTTACTTTTATCTAATAATTATTTAAAGAGTAACAATTATTTTATATCCTTAATTAAAACTTCATTTGTATCTTTTATTTGTAGTCTACCAATATCTCTTTATAATTATTGTTCAATAAACATTCTAAGTATAGTTTATAATTTATTATTTGTACCTATTATTTCTATTATAATATTTCCATTATCACTTATTACTTTAATAATACCAATTTTAATAAAACCTTATAATATATTAACTAATTTAATAGAAATTATTTCTATAAATTTATCTAAAATATCTATTACTAAATTAATATTTAAAAGATTAAATATAATTTATTATTTATTTTTACTAATATTTATATTTTACTTTTTAAAAAAACAAAATAAAAATAATAAAAATTATTTTAAGTATTTAATTCCTATTTTAATTATTCATTATCTTATTCCATATTTTACAAATAATTCATTTCTAAAAATGATAGATGTAGGTCAAGGAGACTCTATATTATTACATTCTAATAATAAAGTAATACTTGTAGATACTGGAGGAATAACAACTTATAAAAATTTTAAGTGGCAACAAAGTAATAAAGAATTTTCTATTGTAAAAAATATAACTATACCAATATTAAAACAAGAGGGATTAAAAAGAATAGATTATTTAATTTTAACACATGGTGATTATGATCATTTAGGTGAAGCTTTAAATCTAATTAAATATTTTAAGGTAGATAATGTAATAATTAATTGTAATGAAATAAATTATTTAGAAGAAGAAATTATAAGAAAAGCAAATAAAGTAATAATTGGAGAAGAAGGTTTAACATTAAACATAGGAGGATTTAATTTAATTCAATTAAATGAAGATTTAAAAGATGAAAATGATTCTAGTCAAATATATTTAGTTAAGTATAATGATATAAAAATATTATTAACAGGAGATGCATCAGTAAAAAGTGAGAAGAATATGTTAAAAAAATATGATATAGGAAAAGTAGATATATTAAAAGTTGGACATCATGGATCAAAGACTTCAACATCTGATGAATTATTAAAAACTATTAATCCCAATCTAGCTTTAATATCTTTAGGAAAAAATAATAAATTCCATCATCCAAATAAAGAAACTCTAGAAAAACTAAATAGTTATCAAATACCATATTTTCGAACAGACATATTGGGTACTATAAGTATTAATTTAGATACAAAAACAATAAGTTAAAATTGTGGAAAAGAACGCGAAAAAATATTGCGTTTTTTTTTTTTTTTTTTATTATTTTTAGGTAAAAAATGGGCAGAAAAATTAAACTTAGTGGAAATAAAAAAAGAAAAATAGTTTTAATTTTATTATTAATTTTTATAAGTATCGGATTTGCTTTTCTTAGTACTAATTTATCTATCTTAGGTATAGGTAGATTTGCAAAAAGTACTTGGGATATTCATTTTAAAAATATTCAAGTTTTAGCTGGTTCAGTTGATACTGATTTACCTACAGTAAATGAAGAT
>CANQCQ010000048.1 GCA_947589725.1 uncultured Bacilli bacterium
ATCCAATCAGACACACTACTTAAAATTACTCCCGTTGAAGGATTAGCAGCATGTATCATTAAATCATTACCCACATAAATAGCAGAATGAGTTATAACTCCATTAGGATATCCCCAAATTAAAATATCTGCTGGCAAAATATTATTATAGTCTATTGCTATTCCATCATTTGCTTGAGTTGTAGAACTTCTACTTATAGTAGAATTATTAATAGAATACACATATTGAACAAAACCACTACAATCAAAGCCATAAGGACTATTTCCACCTATAACGTATGGACTTCCAATCAAGGAATATGCACTTTCAACAACACTATTTGCATTATTAGCATTATATGAAATTCTTTGTAATTTATTAGTTTTATTAACATTTACTGAGAATGATTCATAACTATAATTATTAGAACTATCAACAGCTATAACTTCTAGATTATAAACACCACTAGTTTCATTATCAAAATAGCCCTTAATAGTATAATAATTAGTATCTTTGTGTGAATTAACTAAATCAAATTCTTTATATTTGAGTGATCCATCAACTAAATCTATAACAGATAAAATATTATCTAATAAATTATAAGCATCCCCTTCGTTAATATTAACTACTTTGTCTTTAATTTTAATAATAGGCTCTTCTTTATCAACTACATCAACAGAAAAAGAAACTACCTTTAAAATACTATATTTTTTTAATGTAACATTAACTTCTTGCTTACCCATCTTTTTAGTATTAATTCTATTATCAATATTATATATAGTTCCATTACTATTTTGTATAAAATCTAATAAATTATACTCATCATCACCAAATTCAACAAAATTATTTTTGTATGTTGTTATATTTAAAGAGTCATAAGTAAATTTATAAAAAATGCCATATATAAAGAAAATGAATATTATTAATGTATCTATTATTAACTTATATTTAAAGTCATTAAGCCTTTTCACTAAATATTCCTCCTGAAATGATTACATAAGAACAATATTTTTAAAAACCTCATTTCATATACTGGAAATATTTTAAATATTTATACATAAAATAATTAATTAAATGCAATTTCTACATCAATATTTTGATCATAAAAAGAAATATATAAGAATATAAATCCACTTATAGCTATTAATAAAGATCCAACAAAAGATAAAAATACTAAGTTCTTCTTCTTATCACTGTCAGTATCCTTTAAATTTCTTAAATCTTCAATAGAACTATCTAAAAAATATAAATAAACAACTACTAATACTAAAAATATACCTTCAGTTATCTTTCTATATTTATTTTTACTTTGTAAATCATTATATAAAAAATACTTTTTTTCTAATTCATTTGAATACCAACTAATAACAATTATTACAATATATATTAACCAAATAAAGTCTTCAATCTCTATATCTTTTAATCTTTCTATCACATCATTATTCATACTTAACTATATGAATTTATTATAGGTAAATATAATAACAACTTAATAATCATAAAAATATAATATAGTGAAAGGAGTGTATCAAATGATGGGATATCAACCATGTTGTAATAATAACGGATACTATAATAATAGAAATAATAACGGTTGGTGGTTATGGATAATTTTAATTATCTTTATTATCATTGTTCTATTTAATGACGGCAACGGAAATAATTTTTAATTAAACTAAAAAAACAATCATTTCGATTGTTTTTATTTACTTCTTTTTAGTTAACACTTTATCTTTAGAATCATCTTTATTTTTCATTTTGATTAATTCACTTTTTAACTCTTCAAGTTCACTTATTTTATAATATTTATTATCTTCTGTTTGATTTGAGTCTCTACAAACATCATCATTTTTTAATTCTTCTTTTTTAGGTGCATTTTGTTTAATTAACAATTCATTTATATCAGAATTAACAGATAACATAAGAGCATTAAAACCTGTTGGTTTCTTTTTATATTCTTCTTTTTCAAATAATGTCATTTCCTTTAATGCATCATTGACTCTTAACTGATCAATTAAAAATTCTTTAGAGTTTGAATATTCAAAAACAGTTTTAGTAATTACTAGTAAATTAATAAAAGGAATAAACAAAGATAGAAGAAGATGATTAGAAGATTCATTTTTATCAGAAAATTTTTCTAAATCTATTATATATCCTTCTTTTGCTACATCATTAAACATAGTTAGAGAAAGATTCATCAATCCATAGAAACTAGTAATTATAGATAATCCACAAAAAGATAAAAAAGCCATATTTTCACCCCTCAAAAAATATAAGCATATTTTACCATAAAATTTAATAAAAATCAAAAAAAAGAGCATAAATTTATTGTTCATGCTCTAGAAAATCATTTTTGCGTAACTGTAATTGTCTTTGTTCCAAAAGGTATAAATGAGCTATTATCTTCAACAATTATACCATCAACCTTTATTTCATATAAACAAAAGTTTTCAATATAAGTATTATACAATACAATGCAATACAATTTGCAATGCTTACTTTTTACACCTTTTGCAATACGATTAGTATGTATAGGAGGTAATACAATATGTCTTTTCAAATAAAACCTTATAAAAAAGAAACTGAAAACAAGACAATAAGATTTCCTATTACCTTAATAGAAAAAATAGAAAATGCTATAAAAAATGAAAATATAACATTTTCTAGGTTTGTTATACAGGCTTGTGAATATGCCTTAGATAATATGGAAACAGATAAAAAAAACTAAATATATTTATGAAAAAATGATTAAGTACATTTAAACCTAATCATTTTTTATTTATTAAGTTAATTTTTTTGTTATTAATAAACAAATTTATAAACAAATTAACTAACTAATTTCAGAAAAAAGCAAAAATTATTTAGAATTATTAACTTAATTAATCTTCATCACAATTTAATTTCAAATCTTCAGATTTTCCCCAACAATTATTTTCCTTAAATTCATCTATATCAAGTATACTAGCGCGACCAAAATCATAATTAAATTTATCATTTCCAACATCCATATAAATTGCAAAAACATTAGAAGTTTCTTCTCTATCTAACATAGTACTTCCCGCTCTATTTTTAGGATTATATGTATAAGTACATCTTAACAAATATCTACCTTTCTCATCAGTTTCATTTTCTTCATTTTCACAATTAACAGAAGTAATTTTACCAATACTATAAGTACTATAAAGATATAGAGTAGTACCATTTTTCTTTATTAAAGATTCAATTTGATATTTGGCATCCATTGCATTATTCTCTTCTTCATTAAAGCAACCTGTCACACTAAATATAAAAACTCCTATCACTATTACCATTAAAAACTTCTTCATACTCTTAACTCCTAATCTTAATTCAGTAAAATTATTTATCAAACAATTTTACTTCTTATAATCAATATACAATAATTTATATTTTATTGCAATACATTTTGCAATGTTTTTTATTTTCTTCTATTTTTATAACTTAATTAAAGAAAAGTAAGTGAAATTATGAAAATAGTTATTGTAATAATATTTACTAATAAAAATAGTACCAACAATTACAGTTAGGTACTAATTTAAATCTTTTTTATTTTAAAGTTACCATAAACATAAAAACGTACCTGTATCAGGTACGTTGTCTATTTTTACTCAAATTTTCCGAGTTTCCTATCAATTTGGTGGAGTTGAGGAGAATTGAACTCCTGTCCGAAAATATAGCTACATAAACCTCTACAAGCTTAGTTAACTAATATCTCTTATATATTACCTATATAGTTAACGAAAAAAGTAATATACCAGCCTATAAATTCTTACTATTGCTAAGGCATTCAATAGTCATAACCTAATAAAATGAACCCCAAATTATCCCTTAGGTAAAAATAAAATGAAGTGTATTCCCTATTTTAAATTAGGCAAAAGCAACAGCTTGGTTTGATCCAAACATATTTGCGAATACTTGTTTTACTTTGTTTGCATTTATTTTGTTTGATCGTAACGTGAAATCTCCGACCTGCCATCTATGCTCTAATATTCCCGTCGAAACCAAATCAACCCCGTGACTGTAATTATAACATAATAACCTATTTTTGTCTATAATTACCTTTCATAGCAATATTTTTTATACTAGAAAAAATACCTTTACCCTTTGAAAAAGACTTTTTACTATCTTCACAGCTCAATAATTTTTCAAAATCTACTAAATAAACTCCATCATTATAACTTATGCAAGTATTAGAATAACAAACCGCACAAGATTCAAATAATAATACTAAAAAATCTTCATTATAATAATTAATTTGCTCCAACATTGATGGAAAAACAACTGCTTTTATATCATAAAAAGTTTTATCTTTATTAATTTTACACAAATTAATTATAGAATTCCTTTTTCTACCAAAAGATCTACTAAAAATATAATACTTTTGATTATTATATTCAAAAATACACATTCCTTGCGTATTACTAAAAGGATTCTTTATAATATCATACTTAGAACTTAAATCTCCTGTTAGTAAAATTTTATATTTTTTTATAATACAATTATTTTTATCCATACTATTACTAGATACAAAATTACCAACATATAAATAATTATTATAAATAGTTAAGTATGCTGGAGAACTATGTTTAGCAGATGAAGAATATAGTGAGCAATCATCATCAACACAAAAAGTTTTATCAACAGTCAATGTGGATAAATTCTTTAGTTCTAAAATCTTTTTTCCACAATAACTGTTGATAAAAGATTTATTATCAAATCCACGGCCCGTAACAAATAAACTATCTGTTTTTTCATAATAAGCCATTCCACCACAATGAATCTTTTGATCTAGAAAAATCATCTTAGTACTTTTACTACTACATACAAAAATAACGGAATTACTATTTTTTGTATAGTCATAGCAACCAATTAAAATATAATCTTTTATTTGACATACACCTTGAGGAACATAATTAGTTTCACTAATCGGTACAGTACAAAATTTTTTAATTTTTGACTTATTAAATGAATTGTAATTATTTTTAAATACGTTTTTCATACATCACCAAATCTAAGCAATAATTATAATATAATATTATGATAAAAACAATAATTATAATTACATAAATATATGGTATAATAAGTAACGGAAGGTGGGAGAAGTATTTATGGAAGAATGGAAACAATTTAAAGAAGGTAAATGGTGTAATGAAATTAACGTAAGTGATTTCATTAAAACTAATTATCAACCTTATAATGGCAATGAGTCATTTCTTGCAAACAGAACTGAGAAGACAGCTAAAGTTTGGGGAAAATGTGAAGAATTATTAAAAGAAGAATTAAAAAAACATGTTTTAGATATTGATGTAGATCATATGTCTGGAATAAATGCATTTGCTCCAGGATATATTGACAAAGAAAATGAAGTAATTGTCGGTCTACAAACTGATGCTCCACTAAAAAGAATTGTTAATCCTTACGGAGGTATTCGTATGGTTTATCAAGAACTTGAAGCATATGGATATAAGTTAAATCCTGAAGTTGACAAATACTTTAATGAATATAGAAAAACTCATAATCAAGGTGTATTTGATGCTTACACTAAAGAAATAAGAGTAGCAAGACATGTAGGTTTATTAACAGGATTACCTGATGCATATGGACGTGGAAGAATAATTGGTGACTATAGAAGAATTGCTCTATATGGAATTGATTATTTAATGGAACAAAAGAAAAATGAATGGGATAATATGCAAATTTCGGTTATGGATGCTGCAACTATTCAATTAAGAGAAGATATTTCAATGCAATACAAAGCATTAGATGAGATAAAGAAAATGGCAGCTAGCTATGGTTATGATATTTCAAAACCAGCTAAAAATGCTAAAGAAGCAGTACAATGGACATATTTTGGTTACCTAGCAGGAGTTAAAGAAAATAACGGTGCTGCAGAGTCATTAGGAAGAGTTGATGCTTTCTTTGATATTTATTTCCAAAGAGATTTTGAAAATGGAACATTAACAGAAGAAGAAGCACAAGAAATTATTGATCAATTTGTAATTAAATTACGTTTAATAAGACATTTAAGAACTCCTGAATATGATGAATTATTCTCAGGAGATCCAACTTGGGTAACATGCTCAATTGGTGGAATTACTGAAGATGGTAAAAGTATGGTAAATAAAACATCTTATAGAATTCTTCATACATTAACAAACTTAGATCCAGCTCCAGAACCAAATATGACAGTTCTTTGGGCTCAAGATTTACCAGAAAACTTTAAAAAATATTGTGCTAAAATGAGTATTAATACTGATGCTATCCAATATGAAAATGATGATGTTATGAGACCTCATATGGGAGATGATTATGCAATAGCATGCTGTGTATCTTCTATGCGAGTTGGAAAAGATATGCAATTTTTTGGAGCTCGTTGTAATTTAGCTAAATCTTTACTATATTCTATCAATGGTGGTATAGATGAAGTAAAAGGAGACTTAGTCATTCCAGGAGTAGAAAAAATGACTGATGAAGTATTAGATTATGACAAAGTAAAAGCAGCTTATTGGTCAATGCTTGAAAAAGTTGCTAAGATTTATAGCGATGCTATGAATATAATTCACTACATGCATGATAAATATGCATATGAAGCTTCACAAATGGCATTACATGATACAAATGTCAATAGATTAATGGCTTATGGAGTTGCAGGACTTTCAGTAGCAGCAGATTCTCTATCAGCTATTAAATATGCAAAAGTAAAACCTATAAGAAATGAAAATGGTATTGCTATAGACTTTGAAGTTGAAGGAGATTATCCTAAATATGGTAATGACGATGATAGAGTTGATAGTATTGCTAAAGAAATTCTAGAAAAAATCTATTCAGAATTAGCTAAACATCCATGTTATAGAAATGCTCATCCAACATTAT
>CANQCQ010000049.1 GCA_947589725.1 uncultured Bacilli bacterium
GCATACGAGTTTACTGACATTGCTGGCTTAGTAAAAGGAGCTTCACAAGGAGAAGGACTTGGAAATAAGTTTTTATCTCATATAAGAGAAGTTGATGCAATAGTTGAAGTGGTAAGATGTTTTGATGATGGAAAAATAATTCATGTGGATGGATCTATTGATCCTATAAGAGATATTGAAACAATTAATCTAGAATTAGCTATTTCTGACCTTGAAATAATAAATAACAGATTAGAAAAAGTGACAAAAAAAGCAAAATCAACAAAAAATAAAGAAGATTTATTAGAAGCAGAGATTTTACAAAAGTCAAAAGAGGCTTTAGAAAAAAACATTCCATTAAGACAGATTAATTATACCGATGAAGAACAAAAAATAATTAAATCTTATAGTTTTTTAACTAAAAAGCCAATTATTTATTTAGCTAATATAAGCGAATCAGAACTTGGTAATGAAGATAATGAATATGTGAAAAAAGTAAAAGAATATGCAGAAAAGGAAAATTCTAAAGTAGTAAGTTTATGTGCTAAAGTAGAGGAAGAAATAAGTGAACTTGATGAAGAAGATAAGCAAGAGATGCTTGAAGGATTAGGTTTAGATAAATCAGGACTTAATAAATTGATAATAGCAACATATGATATTTTAGGTCTAGCAACATATTTTACTGTTGGTAAAGATGAAGTAAGAGCCTGGACATTTAAAAAAGGTATGAATGCTAAACAATGTGCAGGTATCATCCATTCAGATTTTGAAAAAGGATTTATAAGAGCTGAAGTAATTTCCTATCAAGATTTAATAGAACAAGGAAGTGAACTTAAAGTAAGAGAATCAGGAAAAGCAAGATTAGAAGGTAAAGATTATTTGATGCAAGATGGTGACATCTGTCATTTTAGATTTAGTGTATAAAGAGGTTTATATGAAATTAAAGTCAAAAATAAAAATATTTGAAAGTAATATGGAAGATGGAATATTTAGTAGAAACAAAAAATTTTATCCTTCTTATTTTACAAAAGATGATATAAATAAACAGTTTTTTGAAGTAAAAGATAACTTAGGAAAGAAATATGGTTTTGATGGAAAAAAAGTATTTCAAGCAACTCAAAAAAATGATATTAATAAAGTAGAATATACAGATGGAAAATATGTTGTAATAGATGAGAGCATGATGAAAAAAGATGACTATTGGAATGAAGTTATTGAAACAGATATTTTAATAATTGATTCAAAAAATAAAGGAATTGTCATAGGTAATCAAATGGCTGATTGTCCGATTTTGATAGTTGAAGATAGAAATAAAGGTTTGACTGCCTTATCTCATTGTGGAGCTAAATATATAAACAGATTATTACCAAAACAAACTGTTGAAGCTTTAGTAAAAGAGTTTAAAAGTAATATAGAAGACATATATGTATATGTAGGAAGTTGTGCAAAAAGTACAAGTTATGTTTATGATAAATATCCAGATTGGGCTAGTAATCAAAGTGTATGGCAGAATAATATAGTAAAAATGGAAGATGGATATCACATTGATATGAATAATGCTATAAAAAAACAATTAATAGATATTGGCATTACAAATATATATGAAAGTCCAATTGATACAATAACTGATAGTAAGTATTACTCACATGCGGCAGCAAGGCAAGGAAATAAAGAAAAACTTGGTCAAAATTTTGTTGGTTTTTTCTATGAATAACTAGACAATGCAAAAAAGATTTGTTATAATACATGCGAGTATTTAAAATACTCCTTGCTACATTAATTATGTGGCCGATAGTCCAAAAGGAGGTGCAAAGAATGAATAAATATGAAATTATGTTCGTTGTAAGACCTGATAGAGAAGAAGCTGAAATAAAATCAACAGCTGAAGAAATGAAAAAGGTTTTAGAAAACGGAAAAGCAACATTTATCGAAGAAAAAAGTATGGGACAAATGGAATTAGCATATGAAGTTAAGAAATTTAAAACAGGATATTATTTCTTGTTTATAGTTGAAACTACTTCAGGTGTTGTAAGAATTAATGAAAATGTTATTCGTCATCTAATTGTAAAAGCAGAAGACAAATAAAAGAAGAGGTGTTTTATGAACAAAGTTTTTTTAATAGGAAGATTAACAAGAGATCCTGAGTTAAGATATACCGGTAGTAATATACCAGTGGCAACTTTTTCATTGGCTGTTAACAGAAATTTTTCTAATCAAAATGGAGAAAGAGAAGCTGACTTCATCAATATAGTAGTTTGGAGAAAACAAGCTGAAAACTGTAAAAATTATTTAAATCAAGGAGCCAAGTAGCAGTTGAAGGAAGAATACAAACAAGATCTTATGATGATAATAATGGTCAAAAAAGATATGTTACTGAAGTTGTTGCAGATAATGTTGAATTTTTAGGGTCACGAAATTCTTCAAATAGTTCAAATAATACAACACCTAATGGTAATAATGCAGGACCAAGTCCATATGACTTTGGACCAGCACCTGAACCAAAAGGTACAGATGTAGACAGTAATCCATTTGCTGATTTTGGTGCAAGCATTGAAATTAGTGATGATGAATTACCTTTCTAAAAAGGAGGATAGCAATGGCAGAGTTTTTCAAAAAGAAGAAAAAAGTATGTTTGATGTGTACTGGTAAAACAGTTGATTATAAAGATCCAGAAACTTTAAAAAAATTTATTAATGAAAAAGGAAAAATAATTCCAAGAAGAGTTACTGGAAACTGTGCATTACACCAAAGATACATTTCTAAACAAATAAAAAGAGCAAGAGCAATAGCTTTAGTGCCTTATTCAAAATAAGATAGAAGCATACCGCAAGAGGTATGCTTTTTATTTGATTATTATTATCAATTATTATATAATAAAATTGGTTTATAGGAGGAAAAAATGGGGATAATTAAACAAAGAAAAATACTTAATAGATCAATAAAAAACGCCAAAACAATATTTCTTATGGCACATAAAGATTTAGATTTAGATGCTCTTGGAAGTTGTATTGGAATGTATATGTTTTTAAAAAAGAAAAAAAAGGATGTATACATAGTAATTGATGACAAAAATCATGAATTAGGAGTTGAAAAAGTTCTAATTGAATTAGAGGGATGTCTTAAAATAATTAAAAGTGAAGAAATAGAAAAGTATTATAATCCTCGTGAAAATAAAAACTTATTAATAGTTTTAGATACTAATAAAAAAGACTTAGTTCAAAGTCAAGAATTATTAAAAATAATTAATAAAAAGATAATTATAGATCATCATGAATTAGGAAAAACCACAATTAAAGATGCTTTGATGATAGTAGATACAGAAGTATCTAGTACTTGTGAAATGATTACAGAACTGATAGAATATTATGACGTGGAGATAGAGCCATATTATGCTACAGTATTACTTTCAGGAATAGTATTAGATACAAATAACTTTACTTTAAAAACTAATCCTGAAACATTTTACATAGCTTATTATTTAACAAGTATTGGAGCAAGTGCTAAAAAAGTACAATATTTATTAAAACAAGATATTGCTGAATATACTGAACAACAAAAATTATTGGCAAGTATAGAAACAATTCATGGGAAAATAGCTCTAACTAAAGCAACACCATATAGTATTTATAGAAGAGAAGATTTAGCTAAAGTTGCTGATACACTTTTATTTTTCAATAATATTGAGGCATCCTTTGTAATAGGAAAAATAGGAAAAGATACTGTTGGTATTAGTGCTAGAAGTTTAGGTAATTATGAAATAAATAATATATTATCTAAATTAGGAGGCGGAGGAAGTACTTATAACGGTGCAGCTCAACTTGATAATACTACAATAAGTAAAGTAGAACAGAAATTAAAAAAAGCAATAGAGGAGGAGTCGGAATAAATGGAAGTTATTTTTATTAAAGATTTAAAAGGTCAAGGTAAAAAAGGTCAAATAAAAGAAGTTAAAGATGGTTATGCTCAAAATTTCTTAATAAAGAATGGTTATGCAGTAATAAAAACAAAAGAAAATTTACAAAAATTAAAAAATGAATTAAATAAAAAAGCTAAAGAAGATGAACAAAATCAAAAAATAGCAAAAGAAGTAAAAGAAAAATTAAAAAAAGAAGTTTTAGAATTTAAAGTAAAAACTGGTCAAGGTGATAAAGTTTTTGGTAGTATAAGTATCAAACAAATAAAAGATGGTTTGACTGATTTAGGTTATAAGATTGATAAAAGTCAAATTCAAATTAATTCTCCAATATCTTCTTTAGGTTTTCATAATGTATCTATAAATTTATATCCAGGAGTGGAAGGAGAAATAAAAGTACACGTAATAAAATAGAGGTGAGAGTATGCCAACAAGAAAGTTACCAAACAATTTAGAAGCAGAAAAATCAGTATTAGGGGCATGTTTTCTATCTAAATACGCATTACAAAAAGCGTGTGAATTACTACAGCCAGAATCATTTTATGATGAAAAAAATAGTAAAATATTTCAAATATTAATTGATTTAAATGAAGAAAAAACTCCTATTGATTTAACGACAGTTACAAGTAAATTAAATAATCATAATCAATTAAATGAAGTTGGTGGAGTGGAGTACTTAACAGAAGTTTTAAATTTTGTACCCACTGCAAGTAATGTAGATTATTATATTCAAAATGTTGAAGAAACAGCTATTCTTAGAAGATTGATAGAAACAGCTACTGCTATTGCTGATGAAGGATATCGTACAGACTCAACAGTTAATGATATATTAGATGATTCAGAAAAAAAGATTTTAAGTATAGTAAAAAATAGAAAAGCCAGTGAATTTAGAAGTATTAAAGATGTACTTACTAAAACTCAACAAGATTTAGAAAGATTATCTGAAAATAAAGGTGAAATAACAGGACTTTCAACTGGATGGTATGATTTTGATAAGTTAACAACAGGCTTACATCCTAATGAATTTATTATTATAGCTGCAAGACCAGCTATGGGAAAAACAGCTTTTGCTTTAAATTTAGCAACTCATGTAGCCATGACACAAGAAAAGTCTGTTGCCGTATTTAACTTAGAAATGAGTGCAGAACAATTAGAAGGATTTAAATTAAGAATAGGAAATTTAATGAACAACGACTGGAAAAGAATTAATGAAGCTTGTTCTCAACTTGCAGGAACTAATATGGTAATAGATGATACACCAGGGATTACTATTGGAGAAATAAGGGCTAAATGTCGAAGACTTGCAAGCAGTGAAAAAGGATTAAGTCTTATCGTAATAGATTACCTTCAATTAATATCAGGAGGTAAAAATTACGGAACAAATAGACAACAAGAAGTATCAGATATATCAAGAAGCTTGAAAACACTGGCTATGGAATTAAATGTTCCAGTAATAGCCTTATCACAATTATCACGTAGTGTTGAAGGAAGAGAAGATAAACGTCCCCTTATGAGTGACTTACGTGAATCAGGTTCAATAGAGCAAGATGCTGATATAGTAGCATTCCTATATCGTGATGACTATTATAATAAAGAAGCAAGAACAGAAGACAATAATAGCATTAGTGAATTAATAATTGGAAAACATCGTAATGGTCCAACAGCAACTATAGAGTTACTATTCAAAAAGAATACATCTACTTTCTTAAATTTAAGAAAAGATAGAGAAAAAACGGAGGGATAAAGTGGCTAGTCGTAAAAAAATATTTATTTTAATATTACTTATAATTACCATATTTGGAGTTGGTTATTCAAAATTATTAACAGCACCTAAAGAAGTATATAGAGTTTATTTAAAAGGAGAATCTCTAGGTTTAATATCATCAAAAGAAAAACTAGAAAATTATATTGATAAAAAGCAAACTGAAATTAAGGAAAAATTTGGAGTAAAAAAAGTATATGCTCCAACTGATTTGGATATTGTAAAAGAAATGACTTATTATGATAAAGTATCATCAATAAAAACAATCTATAATAAAATTAAAGATATTTCTCCATTCACAATTGATGGTTATGTTGTAAAGATTAATGGAATTGATACTAAAGATAGTAATGGAAAAGAAGTTAAAGGTAAAAGTCAAAATCTTTATGTATTAGATAAAAAAGTATTTACTGATGCAATTGATAGTACTGCTAAAGCCTTTATTGATGAAAAAGAGTATGAATCATTTGCTAACGATACGCAAAAAGAAATAAAGACAACAGGAAAGATTATTCAAAAAATATATATAGAAAATAAAATTACTATAAAGAAAGATCATATACCAGTAAATAAAACTATTTATATGGATAAAGGTACTTTGAGTCAATATTTACTATTTGGTACTACTAAGCCTCAAGTGACTTATACAGTAAATGATGGAGATACAATTGAAGATATAGCTTTTAATAATAAGATGTCAACAGAAGAATTTTTAATAGCTAACCCAGAAATTACTAGTGCTAATACTATGTTATATAAAGGACAAAAAGTTACATTAGGTATTTTAAAACCTCAAATCAACATTGTCGAAGAATCAAAAGTTGTATCAGATGTAGAACAAAATTATACTACTAGAGTTGAAGAAGATCCTAATCAATATACTAATTACACACAAATAAAACAACCTGGAGTTAAAGGATTAAATAGAGTTACTAATATTGTCCAAAAAGTAAATGGAGAGACAACTTCAATGGTAAGTTCTGGTACACCAGAAGTTTTAAAAGAAACAGTCGAAGAAGTTGTTGTTAAAGGTACTAAACAAATGGGCTATTGGGGTGGTGGCTATGGTTCAGTTATCCCAACAAAAGGAATCTTTGGATGGCCAGCTACTTGTTCAAATATTTCAAG
>CANQCQ010000050.1 GCA_947589725.1 uncultured Bacilli bacterium
CGCAAGGTATTCCTTGCACAATTTTCCACAAAATTTATTAAAAAAACTTTTTCCTATAAACTTTAATTTTATTTCTAGATTTTTCTAAAGCAATTATTTCATCGCCTACAACATTTTCACTAAAAGCATCTATTCCTTGTTCATTTATAACTTCTTCTATACTTGTATGTAAATTATTCATTAATTCTTCATATTTAAATATCTCATCTATTTCTCTAACATAATTTAAAGTATTATATCTACCAAGAAATTTTAATGCTCTTTCTTTATCATTCTTACCTAACACAAAATTAGCATAATTATTTGCGATAGAAGCTAGCATATATCTAGCTGTTGGTGATAAATTTTTTACTTGTTCACCAATTTGTTGTCCAAGAATATCTAAAAATACATAATTAATTGAAATATCGTCATCATAGTTTTCTACATATTCTAAAGTTTTTTTATCTAATCTATTATCTTCATATTCTATAATAAATTTATATTCATCATCACTAAGATCTTCCCCACTTTTTATCTTATCAAGTAAAATACTTATATCCATAAATTTCATCTCTTTTTAGTTTTCATCTTATATTTTACTTTTTAGAGATTTTTCTAATTTTAAATCATTATTATTAATAAATGAATTTACACGAACATTTAATTCTTTATTTTTCTCATTTAATTGTTCTTGTTTTTCATCTATATCTACTAGTGAAAATATAAGTGAAGAATTACAAGTTTTATTGCTTAATGCATTATAAAGATCATCTGCTATTTTTGAAAAATCACAACAGTATTTAGAAAATTCTTGATAATCAAAATCATCATATTTATTTTTTAAAACACAAGTTTTTGAATAAATATACATTTTCCTATAATTATTTAAATTTTCATTTAAAAGTTTATCAGCATAATTTGCCGTGTACAATAAATGATCAAAATAACTTTCATGACTTAACATATCCATTAACGTTATTTTTCTAATTTCTAATAATCTTGTTTTAGTTAAAGCTTTTTGATACTTATAATTCTTTTTATCTAAATTACTTCTTTCAATAAAATATTTATATTCATTATTAAGTGTCTTAGCCGACGACTCATCCATATTATTTTCCCTCCGTCTTTTATTATATATTATGCATAGACAAAAAGAAATACTAAACTGTTAGTAATTCTTGTTCTTTTTCTTTAAATTTAGCTTCAATCTTTTTGTTAGTATCATTAACTAAATCTTGAATATCTTTTTCCATTCCTTTTTCTTGATCTTCTGGTAATTGAGCATTTTTTAATTCTTCTAATGCTTCATGTCTAATATTTCTAACAGAAACTTTTGCATCTTCTGCTAGAGCCTTAACTTGTTTTACAAGTTCTTTTCTTCTTTCTTCTGTTAGTTCTGGAATTACTATTCTAATTGTTTCTCCATCATTCCCTGGAGTATATCCTAAATTAGATGTAAGAATAGCTTTTTCAATAGCACTTAAACAGCTTTTATCAAAAGGTTTAATAAGTAATTGTCTTGCTTCTGGAACAGAGATTGTTGCAAGCTGTTTTAATGGTGTCATAACTCCATAATATTCTGCCATAACTCCATCTAGACTAGAAGGATTAGCTCTTCCTGCTATAACAGTTGTAAATTTCTTTTCTAAGTTTTCAACTGCCTTATCTAAATTTTCAGTAGCCTCTATTATAATTATATCCGTATTCATCATTTCACTCCTCGAAATAATTATATTATATATTTTTTTAATTTAAAAGTATTTAAATTACAATAATAAGTATTAAAAACATAAGTATCAAGCAAATAAGAAATATCGGTAAATATATATCTTCTACCTTTTTCTGACTAAATGTTAACCTACCTAGATTTATAGTTTCCATTATCTTAGTTTTTTCTTCTGATAAATCATTATCTTTTTCTTTATTAATAAATACTTTGGTCTTTTCATCATCTGTTATTAAAGAAGACATAATATCACTATTTTCAGTTTGATTCTCTATCTTATTAGAGACATTATTAATATTCTCTAATGAATCATCTTCAGACTTTTCTACTAAGTTTCCTTTACTAAGCATATCAATTTGTTGATCTAGTTTTTCTATAGATTTATTTTTCATACACAAACCTCTTCTTATTCCATGACTTAATTATATCATAATACACAAAAGAATGCTAATTAAGCATTCCTCAATTAATATTATGAATTTTTTATTTGACTCATAACTTCATCAGCAAAGTTTTCTTGTTTCTTTTCAATTCCTTCACCAACAGCAAATCTTGTCATAGAAACAATTTCTCCACCATTATTTTTAACATAATCTTTTACTGATAATCCTGAATCTTTAATAAATGTTTGTTCTTCTAAGCAAACTTCTTTATAAAATTTATTAAGTCTTCCTACAACCATTTTTTCTGCTATTTCTTCAGGTTTTCCTTCAGCCATTACTTGTTCTTTAATTACTTTTGATTCTCTCTCAAGAACATCAGCAGGTACACCTTCTCTATTTAAAGAAGTAGGATTCATTGCAGCTGTTTGCATAGCAACATCTTTGGCAACTTCTTCATTAGCTCCTTTTAATACGATAATAGCTCCAATTTTTCCACCTAAATGTTTGTAAGTACCAAATACTTCATCATCATTCTTAGTTACTTTTTCAAATCTTCTAAAACTAATTTTTTCACCAATTTTTGCCACTAAAGCGATTAGTTTATCATTAACTGTTTCAGATCCATCTTTTATAGCTAAAGCTTCATCTAAAGTAGTTACATTATTTTCTAATACTTTATCAACTATATAATCAACAAAATTAGTAAATTCTTGGTTTTTAGCAACAAAGTCTGTTTCACTATTAACTTCTACCATTACAGCAGTATTACCAGCAACTTTTATTTGACAAACACCTTCAGCAGCTATTCTTGATTCTTTTTTTGCAGCTTTAGCAATACCTTTTTCTCTTAACCAATCAATTGATTTATCAATATCACCATCATTAGCTTCTAGTGCCTTTTTACAATCCATCATTCCAGCACCAGTTCTCTCTCTTAATTCTTTAACATCTGTAATTTTATACATTTTGTCTCCTCCTTATTTTATTATTAATATTATATCTTAAATATTTTAATTTAAAAAGTCGTTTTAGAACAAAAAGAGAATGGTTTCCCATCCTCCTTCCTCATTTATATAACTATTATTTAGTTAATGCTTCAATAATATCAGCTTTTTTCATCGAAGAAGTTAAAGTAATATTTTTACTTGCAGCAATAGTCTTTAATTCAGCAACTGTTTTCTTTGAATAATCAACAGTTTCTTCTTTAACTTCTTTTGCTTTCTTAGTTTCCTTCTTTTCTTTCTTTTCTACTTTTTCTTCTTCTTTTTTAGTTATTTTAACATCTTCCATAGATGGTTGTACTTTTTCTTCTTCTACTCCAGTTTTTACTTCTTCTTTCTTAGTAGAAACTTTTTTATCAATTTTTTCATTTTTAACTTTGTCTTCTTCTGTAATATAATCAATTACTTCATTTCCATTTACTTCTGCTATTGCATTAGTTAAAGCTCCAATTAATACTTTTACAGATCTAACAGCATCATCATTTCCAGGAATTACATAATCAACAACATCTGGATCACAGTTTGTGTCAACAACACCAAATACAGGTATTCCTAAAATATGAGCTTCTTTTATTGCAATTTCTTCTTTACGAGGATCTACAATAACCATAGCTTGAGGTAATCTTTTCATTTCACGAATACCTCTTAAGTTTTTATTTAACTTATCATATTCTTTTCTTATTTGAATAACTTCTTTTTTAGGTAGTGCTTCAAAAGTACCATCTTTTTCCATATTTTCAATTTCTTCCATTCTTCTAATTCTTGAACGGATAGTTTTGAAATTAGTTAAAGTTCCACCTAACCATCTTTCATTTACAAAATAGTTATTTGTTCTTAAAGCATTTTCTTCTGCAGCTTCTTGAGCTTGTTTCTTAGTTCCTACAAATAAAACTTTTCCACCAGCTTCAGCAATTTCTTTCATAGCAGAATATGCTTCTTCTATTTTCTTAACTGTTTTTTGTAAATCTATAATATAAATATCATCTCTTGTAGTATAGATGAATTCCTTCATTTTAGGATTCCATCTTCTTTTTTGATGTCCAAAATGAACACCAGCTTCTAATAAATAATTCATTGATATAACTGTCATTTTATTTTCTCCTTTGTTTTTATCTTCTATTAACTTCCAAAATTAATCACTCAAATTTAAGCACTAGATTAATCAATCCATTAATATGTTTATTTTTCTAAAGCTTCTATTATTTCAACTTTTTTCATTCCAGTAACATTGATTTTCTTTTTAGCTGCAACTTCTTTTAATTCAGCAACTGTCATTTTAGAATAATCAACTTTTTCTTCTTTTGTTTTTTCTACTTTTTTTGTAGTAGTTTCTTTCTTAGTTGTTGTTTTAGAACTTTTTTCTTTACTAGTTCCAATTGTTACTTCTTTTGTATTAACTTCTTTTGCTTTCTTTATATTTCCACTTTTTCCATCTTTAGCTACTTTAACTAATTCAGCAAATGCTTTTGGATCATTAATAGCGATTTCAGATAACATTTTTCTGTTAACTTCAACTCCTGCTTTATTTAATCCTTCAATAAATCTTGAATAACTGATGTCATTCATTCTACAAGCTGCATTAATTCTTGTAATCCAAAGTTTTCTAAAGTCTCTCTTCTTTTGTTTTCTATCTCTAAAAGCATATTGTCCAGAATGCATTAATTGTTCTTTTGCTGATTTATATAGTCTATGCTTACTACCAAAATAACCTTTAGCAGATTTTAATACTTTTTTATGACGAGCTTTTGTAACTGCTCCATTTTTAACTCTTGCCATCGTAATTCCTCCTTCTTATAGTAAATTTTCTAGATTAAATTTTTTAATCTATTATGATCTGCCTTACTTAAAGTAGATCCCTTTCTACCTTTTCTATTATAACTAGTTGGTTTATCACCAGTGTTATGACGAGTTCCAGGTTTTCCTATTTTAATATCATTTTTACGTTTGTTAGCAACTTTTGCCCAACCTTTATGTGTCTTAATTTTTGGCATATCTAATTCCTCCTACTTTTATTTGTCTTTTCTTGGTACCAATAACATAGTCATTGTCTTACCATCTAATTTAGGTTTTTGATCTATATCCGCATAATCTTTAACTCTGTCTGCAAAACGCTCAAGAACTTCTTTACCCAATTCAGTATGAGCCATTTGACGTCCTTTAAAACGAATTGAAAGTTTGATTCTATCACCTTTTTGTAGGTATTTAGTGGCATTTCTAAGTTTAGTTTCAAAATCACCTACATCAATTACAGGTGATAATCTGAATTCCTTCAACTCAGACATATTTGCTTTTTGTCTTTTTAATGCTTCCTTTTCTTTTTTTTGTTTTTCATAACGAAATTTATTGTAATCCATTACCTTACAAACAGGTGGATTAGCATTTGGACTTATTAAAACTAAATCCAAAGAAGCATATGTAGCAAGCGTCAAAGCATCTTGCAATGTTTTAACTCCTACTTGTTCTCCATTAGGACCAATCACTAATACCTCACGAGCTTTGATTTGATCATTAATCAATAAGCCATTCTTATTGTTTGCGATACCTAACACCTCCATAATTAAGAAAAAGCGGATATAAACAATTATATCCACTCTTTTTCAAAAACCATTAGAAAAAATTTCCACATTTGGCATTTGACCCATCGCTATTCGCAAGATCGGGTGGATATAAAATCTCTTTCCTTTTTTCTCGACTAGTAATATTATATGTATCTAATCCCTAGTTGTCAATAATTTTATTATATTTTTTTAGTTTTTTTACTTTATTAATTTAATTTAGAAGTAATATAGTCTTCAATTTCTTCTAGTTTTAAAACTATTTGTTCCATAGTATCTCTATCTCTTAATGTAACTGTTCCATTATTTATAGTTTCATCATCTACTGTAATTGCAAATGGAGTACCAATCGCATCACATCTTCGATATCTTTTTCCAATTGAACCTGACTCATCATAACTAGTCATAAATTTCTTAGATAATTTCTCATATACTTCTTCTGCTTTTCCACCATGATATTTTTTAGCAAGTGGTAATACTGCTACTTTATATGGAGCAAGTACTGGATTTATTTTTAAAACCTCTCTAGTCTCATTTTCTAAAACTTCTTCACAATAAGCATCACAAAGTACTGCAAGAACTAATCTATCAACACCAACAGAAGGTTCTATTACATAAGGAATATACTTCTCATTTGTTTCAGGATCTAAATATTTTAATTCAACTTTTGAATGTTTCTCATGAACAGATAAATCATAATCTGTTCTATCGGCAATTCCCCATAATTCTCCCCATCCCATTGGATAATTATATTCAATATCAGTAGTTGCTTTACTATAAAATACTAATTCATGAGGTTCATGATCTCTATATCTTAAATTTTCTTCTTTTATTCCTAAAGACTTTAAGAAGTCTAAACAATTTTTCTTCCAATAATTAAACCATTCTAAATCACTCCCTGGTTTACAGAAAAATTCATATTCCATTTGTTCAAATTCACGAGTTCTAAAAATAAAATTTCCTGGAGTTATTTCATTTCTAAATGCTTTACCAATTTGTCCAATACCAAATGGAATTTTTGCTCTTTGACTTCTTTGAACATTATTAAAATTAACAAATATTCCTTGAGCAGTTTCTCCTCTTAAATATACTTTACTAGCCGAATCATTAGTAACAC
>CANQCQ010000051.1 GCA_947589725.1 uncultured Bacilli bacterium
CATAACCAGTTATTTTTTCTTTATCTTTTGGATATCTTAAAATAAATCCATAATCTTTCAAATATTTATGAACATTTTCATAAAGTTCAAGATCTTTATAAACATCAGGATCATTTTTTGGATAATCTTCTTCTACTTTTATGTAAAAATCAATAGCAACCCCCGTATGATGCTCAGAGTAATATGGAAGAGCAACATAAGAATCACAATATTCTTGTCCATATTTTTCTTTGTACATATCAAATAATTCTTGTTGCTTTTCTATTGATCTAAAACCTGAAGATATACCTATTTCTATTTTCTTTGCTAGCATATCTTTTTTTAAAGCTTTAAAATTTTCTAATGTTTCTCTTTCTACTTCTATTTCTTCATTATCTATATTTAATGTTTTTTCTAAATTTATTTTATTTAAATAATTATTTTTTATTTTATTTTCTTTATTTACAAGTATAGTATTTGTCATCTAAATCCCTCTTTATAATTATATCAAAAAAAGGAGCTTTTTTTACTCCTTAAAATAATGATAATTGATTAGATTCTGGTAAATCTTTTAATATTCCCATATCTATCATTTTAGTTATTAACGTCTGAGATACTTTAGCTCTTGTTTGAACATCTTCAATACTTAAAAAAGCTTTCTTTTCTCTTTCTTCAACTATTTTTTTAGCAACTGTATCTCCTAGACCATCTATTGCATTAAATGGTGGATATATTTCTTTATCATTTTTTGCAACCCAGACTGTTGCTTCACTATGATATAAATCAACATTTAAAAATTTTATTCCTCTTGCGGCAGCTTCTAAAGCAACTTTTAAACTTTCAACTTGTCCATTTTCTTTATTGGTAGCTTCATAGCCTTTTACTAATATGTTTTCTATTCTAGCTTTGATAGCATCATAACCTTTTGTCATTGAATCAATATCTACATCTGTTGCTTTTGATGAGTACCAAGATGAATAAAAATATACTGGCATGTGAACTTTATACCAAGCAATTCTAAAGGCACTTATTACGTAGGCAGCAGCATGAGCTTTTGGGAACATGTATTTTATTTTTTGACATGATCCAATAAACCAATCTGGAATATTTGCCTCTTGCATTGTCTTAACATGTTCTTTCCATGTCTCAGGATCTTTTGATGCTTTACCTTTTCGAACAAATTCCATTATCTTAAAAGCCTTAATTGGTTTTACACCGTGATACATTAAATAAACCATAATATCATCACGACAGCCTATTGTTTCTTTAAAAGGTACAATGTTATTTGCGATTAATTCTTGAGCATTACCTAGCCAAACATCGGTACCGTGTGATAATCCTGAAATTTTTATTAGTTCGGCAAATGTTGTTGGTTTTGTATCTTCGACCAATTTTATTGTAAAAGGAGTTCCAAATTCTGGTATACCTAATGTTCCAGTATTACACATTATTTGATCTGTTGTAACACCTAGGGCATCAGTAGATGTAAATATTGACATAGTTTCTTTATCATCTAGTGGGACTTTCATAATATCTGTACCTGATTGATTTTGAATTAGTCTTAATTGTGTTGGATCTGAATGACCTAAAATATCTAGCTTTAATAAACATTGATCGATAGAATGGTAATCAAAGTGAGTAGTCATCCACTCTGCTGTTGCATCATCTGCTGGATATTGATATGGTGTAAAGTCAGAAACATCCATATAATCAGGAATTACAACAATTCCTCCTGGATGTTGACCGGTAGTTCTTTTAACTCCGGTGCAACCTATAGCAAGTCGTTCTATTTCAGCAGTACGCATATCCGTAATTTCATGATCCTCACAGTAACCCTTAACAAATCCAAAGGCTGTCTTATCGGCAACAGTACCAATTGTTCCAGCTCTATATACATTATGCTCTCCAAATAATACTTTAGTATAGGCATGAGCACTTGCTTGATTTAAATCAGAAAAATTTAAATCTATATCTGGAACTTTATCGGCATTAAATCCTAAGAATGTTGCGAATGGCATATCTTGACCATCTTTTATCATTGGTATTTTACAATTTGGACATTCTTTGTCTGTCAAATCAAATCCAGAATTAAATTCTACTCCTAAAGGTGTTCCTTCTTCATTATCAAAAATACTTAATTTACATTTTTGACAGCGATAGTGAGCAGGTAATGGATTGACTTCTGTAATTCCCATCATTGTTGCGACAAATGAAGATCCAACAGAACCTCGAGATCCAACTAAATAACCTTCATCATTTGAATGCTTTACTAAACGTTGAGCTATTAAGTATATTGGATCAAATCCTCCACCAATTACTCCACCTAAAGTTTTCTTAACCTTTTTTTCTAATGATTCAGCATCTAATTCTTCTTCAGAAGTTTTCTTAACATATTCTCTAACTAAAGATTTTATATTTTCTGAACCTTTCAATATTTCATCATGTAAATTTTTATGAACTTCTATTTGAAATTCTTCTTCTGATAATCCTTTATCTTTTAGTTGTTCAGATAACATTTTAAAAACAACATCACCATATAATTCTGTTGCGATACGCTCTTCTATCATATATGGAAGAGGATGACCATACCATTCTTTTGCTTTAGTATAAACTAAATCAGTTACTACAACTGGACAATCTAAGTAACTATTTCCATCATCTGCTTTTACACGAGGTGAAAATGGTATACCTCCAGTATCTATAATTACTTCAACAAAATCTATCATATCAGCAATTTTATTAGTATTTTCAACTACTATTTGATATGCTTTTTCTTCAGTTAAAAATTTAAAGTCATTTAACATTTCTTCTGTTGTTCGAAAATGATTAGATGGTATTTGTTTTATATCACTCTTTGCTAGAGGATGTCTTCCTCCTCCTGGAACTTTCTGATTAACAATTATTTCTCTATATATTTTGTCATCTCTTTTAATATGATGAACATCTCCTGTTGCAACAATTATTTTTCCAGCTTCTTCTGTTACTCTTACTATCTTTTCAATATTAGCTGCTAATTCTACTTCTGTTGCAAAATCTCCAGTTTGAATTAAATGATTATAACATTCTAAAGGCTGTACTTCTACATAATCATAAAATCTAATTATATTAGATAGCTCATCATCACTTTTTGATTTAGCTTCCATGAATACTTCACTTTCATAGCAGCCACTTCCTATTAATAAACCATCACGATACTTTTCTACGACGCTACGTAATATTCTTGGAGTTTTATAAATATATTTAGTATTAGCTAAACTTATTAATTTAAATAAATTTTTTAGACCTTTTTTATTCTTTACTAAAATATTTATATGATTTGCACGACCATATTTATGTATTTCATCTTTTGTTACTAATTTATCTAAATCTTTCATTATTTCAATATTACGATTAGATAGTTTATTTAGCATTTTATGGAATACTAAAGCTGTTCCTTCGGCATCATAATCTCCTCTATGGTGAGCAGATTCATCCCATGGAACTTCATATCGTTTAACTAAAGCAGATAGAGAGTGTCTAGCATAATTATTATCTAGTGTTCTTGATAATTCTAAAGTATCTATTACTGGATTAGTAAATGTTCCTAAATTATATTTTTTATAAGCCATTTCTAGGAAAGATACATCGAATTTAGCATTGTGAGCAACCATTGGGCAATCCCCAAACCACTCAATAAATCTTTTTACTGCATTTTCTTCATTATCTTTTCCTTCTAGCATTGAATCAGTAATATTCGTAACATCAATTATCCTTTGTGGCAACCTTCTCCCTGGATTTATTAATTCATCATATTTTTCTATGATTACTCCATCTTTTAATTTAACAGCTCCTATTTCAATTATTGAGTCTGCACCACCTGCATTAAATCCTGTTGTTTCAAAGTCAAAAACTACATATGTTTGATCTAACATTACTTTATCATTTGGTCTAGTAACTATATTGACACTATCATCTATCATTGTAAGTTCACAACCATAGATAGCTTTAAATGGCTCTTCGTTCTCTTTTAATTCTTTATTATGACTTGTCACAAAATTATAAACATGAGGAAAAGCTTGAGCTCCATTATGATCAGTAATAGCTATCGCTTTATGTCCCCATTTAATAGCTTGCTTTACTAATTCAACTTCATCACATAAACCATCCATTTGACTCATTTTAGTATGAGTGTGTAATTCTACTCTTTTTACTTCACTATGATCTGTTACTTCTTCAACCTTTTTATCTAATTTAATAATATCTCTTGCATTTAATACCAATTCTTTAGAAAATTGATCATGCTTAGTATAACCTCTTATCTTATACCAATTACCAGTTTTAAATTCTTTACATAATCTAGCATATTCATCTTCATTTTTAGAAAAAACTTTACAATAAATACTATCTGTAAAATCTGTTACTTTTAAAGTAATAATCTTAAAATCTGTCTTAGATGATTCAAAGTATTCTACACCAAAAACTTGAGATTCAATAGTTACATTATTGTCTTCTCCTATTAAAGTTTTTATTTTTAGAGGTTCATCTTTTATTGCTTTACCTATAATACTATTTGGATCTTTTGATTCTCTTCGATACTTTTTTTCATTTGCATCAGGAGTAGACTGTTGCGATTTAGTCTTTTTTATATCAATATCTATACTATTTATTTCATTATTTAATTCATTTTGAATTTCTGATAATATATCATCTTCATGTCTAATTACTACTTCTATATTAAATTTATAACCCATTGATTTATAAAAATCTTGAATCTTAGGAAGACAACTATTTAATCTTTCCTCTTCTACTTCATTACCAACAGTTAAAACTAAAAAACCATCTTCTACTTTTAAACAATTTTCATATATTTCAGTTACTTTTAATTCTTCTTTTAATTTAGTTAATAAATATGGGTAATAACTTAGATAAGTATTTATATTTTGATTTTTAATATTCCAGATAAAAGTTATTTTAGGAGAATTTTCATCTAATAAATATTTTTTATTTTCAAGTTCTTCTAATATATTTATTGGTAATAACTCATCTTTATCTATATAAATATTCCAACATTTAGTTTTAGAAGATATAAGTATTCTAGTTATTTTTGCATCATTAAAATATTGATAACTAGTATTATCAATATTTATTTTATCCAATAATATTTTAATTTTATCATCCATTAGAACCCCACCTTCAAGTTAAATTAATTCATTATCAAAATTTATATTTATTTTAGATTCTTTATTAGCTTCTTTCATTTCTGTTCTAACTATATATCTTTTATTTCTAATTATAAAGTCTATAAACTCTTCTAAGTTCATATTAATGAGTTCTTTTTCATAAGCAAAGCTATTTACTTCAAATGCTATTTTATCTCGTATCATGTATTTTACCATATTTTCTTTAGATATACCTAAGTACATTAACCAATATGGATATATTTGTTTTTTTAAATAAAATAAGTTAGGATTACCATCTTTATAGTGACTAGTTTTATCTAATGTTGTTTTAAATTCATTTAAAATTGTCATTTCTAAAATTGCTTCTTTTATACCTAATGTATCTTTTTCTTTTGTATTAATTTCTGTTTTTATTATCTCATAAATAAAATTTACTAGGAATTCTTTTTCATCACTATAATTTTTTCCTACTATTATAGTTCCTTTATCATTATTTATTTTATTTACTTCAATTATTTCAAAATCTTTATTTACAACAAAACATTTATAAGTAGCAATCTTCTTACGTATTATATCTTTCATAAGATGATTTATTTGTTTTGAATATTTATTCCATAATTTCATGGTATTAATTCTAGTTTTATCTGCTTCTTTTAAAAATAGTTCAAAATCTTCTTTTTCAATTATTGCATTATAAACAGTATCGTTGTTGGGAATAAAATTTTTATGGTCTTTTAAAATTTGATTTTTATCTTTAAGGTTTTCATTATATTCAATTTTATATGTATTCCATAGCTTTCTTTTTAAATTACTAAAATTTTGTGAGACAGATTTAGTAAATAAAATATTCCAAGCTTCCAATAAATCATTTGTTAAAAATTCTATATTCATAGTACTACTTCTCCAAAACTTTTATACTTATATATTATCATAATTTGACTCTACAAACAAAAAAGTTCAATTTTGAACTTTTTAGTAATATATTTTATAGATATAGAAGACTGATACGGCAATAACTGCTGCTATTATTAAAAAGATTAAGAATTTTATTATGAATGGTAATTTAGTTTCTGAAAATTCTGTATCCATCTCGTCTTCATCAGAATCTGTAGGATCCATCGTTTTAGTAAAGAAATCAGTATCTTCATTTTCTTGAGTATTTTCATTTGCATCTAATTTTTCTTTTAACTCATTTAATTGTTCTTGGTCTAAAGTCTGATTAGATAAAAATGATTTATCTTGATTTTCATCATCTAAGTAATCTTCTTCGTTAGATTTAGATGTCTCTTCTTCTGAATCATAATTTATTTTAACTGGAGAAGTAGTTTTTAAGGAAGTATTATCATTATCTTCATCTTCTGGCATCTGTACTTTATCCATAATTGAAGTTGCCATCAATTCACTTAATAAATTAACACTTGTATTTTTATCTATCTCTCCTGCTAAAGTTTTAGAAGCAATTGTTTCTATTAATTCATGTAGTTCATCTTCATCAGGATGAGTATATTTTTCTTTTCTTGCTTTACGATATT